>JANNEX010000724.1:0-1652 GCA_031379155.1 Rubrivivax sp. | reverse complement strand
CAGCGCCTGACCAAAAAAGACCTGCGCACCATGGCGCCCGACGTGGTGGCCACGGCCGACGCCGTGTCGGTGCGCCTGGGCTACCGGCCAAAATGAGCGGCATGCTCCATCAGGTCCATCAGGTGCGCCTGGCAGGCACCGACCTGGCCTTTGCTTGCGCGGCTGGCGACACGCTGCTGCGCGCCGCACAACGCGCCGGCATCCACTTCCCCTACGAATGCAATGTGGGGTCTTGCGGCAACTGCAAGTTTGAACATGTGGGCGGCGAACTGCACAACGCCTGGCCACAAGCGCCGGCCTTGAGCGACAAAGACCGCCAGCGCAAGCGAGCACTGGGCTGCCAGTCGCAGCCGCTGTCTGACTGCACCATCAAGCTGCGGCCGCAGCCGCGCTACGCACCCGTGCACCGGCCGCTGCGCCAGCGCGCGGTGCTGGGCGCGCGCCGCGCCATCACGCATGACATTGACGAGTTCGACTTCGTGCTGGACGCGGCGCAGCGTTTTGAGCCCGGCCAGTACGCGCTGTGCCACTTGCCAGGTGTGGCGGGGCCACGCGCCTATTCCATGAGCAACATCGCCCAAGCCGGTGGTGCAAAGCTGTGGCAGTTTCAGGTGCGCCGCGTGCCATCAGGCCAGGGCAGCGCCGCGCTCTTTGCCTTGCAGCCCCAGCAAGAAGTGCAGATCGACGGCCCCTACGGCATGGCCTGGCTGCGCCGCGACGCGCCGCGTGACCTGCTGTGCCTGGCGGGAGGTTCTGGCCTGGCGCCCATGATTTCCATCGCGCGTGGCGCCATGCACGAGCCTGCGTTGGCGCAACGCCAACTGCACTTCATCTACGGCGGCCGCACGCCGCAAGACCTGTGCGGCCAGGACATGCTGGCCGCGCTGCCGGGCTGGGGCACACGCCTGCACTACCGCGCATTTGTTTCGACGCCGCAGCCTGCGGGTTCGCCCCATGAAGTGGCGTTTGTGCACGAAGCCGCACTCAAACTGCACGGCCCTGAACTGCCAAGCATGGAGGTCTACTTCGCCGGCCCGCCGCCCATGGCCACGGCCGTGCAACGCATGCTGCTGGACGCCGGTGTGCCCCCCGAGCAGCAGCACTTCGACACGTTTTACTGAGCAGACGCAGATGGGTGCCGGTCATTCGCTCACAGACCACCAGTGGGGTGATCAAGGTGTCAGCCACGACCATGGCGATGACGCTGACCACGAGCACGACACCCCCGGCGCTGACGAAGCGCTGTGGGCGCAAGACAATGTCGTGCTGCACAGCGTGGGCATAGACATAGGCTCGTCCAGCACCCAGGTGGTGTTCAGCAAGATCCATTTGCAGCGCGTGGCTGACCAGTTGTCCACACGCTATGTGGTGCTGACACGTGAACCGCTGTACCACGCGCCCTTGGCGCTAACGCCATACCTCAGTGACACGCAGATGGACGCGCGCGCCCTGGGCGCCATCATCCAGGCCGCCTACAGCGCCAGCGGCTTGCAGGCCGACAGCGTGGACGTGGGGGCGGTCATCCTCACCGGCGAAGCGCTGCGCCGCGACAACGCTGCGGCCATAGCCGCGCTGCTGGCCGAGCAGGGCGGAGAGTTTGTCTGCGCCACCGCCGGCCACCACATGGAAAGCCGCCTGGCCGTGTATGGCTC
>JANNEX010000704.1:0-3876 GCA_031379155.1 Rubrivivax sp. | reverse complement strand
GCGCCAGCAGCGGCGGCGGGCGCTGCGAGGCTTGCGAAGGCGACGGCGTCATCAAGGTGGAGATGCACTTCCTGCCCGACATGTACGTGCCCTGCGACACCTGCCACGGCGCGCGCTACAACCGCGAAACGCTGGAGATTTTGTACAAGGGCAAGAACATCCAGCAGGTGTTGGAGTTGACGGTGGAGGACGCCCACGCGTTCTTCAAAGCCGTGCCCAACATCGCGCGCAAGCTGCAAACCTTGCTCGACGTGGGCCTGGGCTACATCCGCCTGGGCCAGGCCGCCACCACACTCAGCGGCGGCGAAGCGCAGCGTGTCAAGCTGGCGCTGGAGCTGAGCAAACGCGACACCGGCCGCACCCTGTACATCCTGGATGAGCCTACGACTGGCCTGCACTTCCACGACGTGGGCATGCTGCTCAAGGTGCTGCACCAGTTGCGCGATGCCGGCAACACCATCGTCGTCATCGAGCACAACCTGGATGTCATCAAGACGGCAGACTGGCTCATCGACATGGGGCCCGAAGGCGGCGCCGGTGGCGGCAAGGTGGTGGTGGCGGGCACGCCTGAGGAGGTGGCTGAGCATGACGGCAGCCATACGGGGCGGTTCTTGAAGGCCATGCTGGCCTGAACCCGATTTGCGCCATGGCAGCTTGGTGTGCCGCATGGAGCACTTTGTCGCGGGGCGTAACCTTGCCGCCGCAGTGGCTTTGAGCGATGACGAACCTGGCGTGCTTGTCGTGACAGTGATCGACCAAGAGGTATGAACATGTTCAAGTTCGACGATGGCGGCCTGGGCAATGTGTGGTTGGCCAATGGGTACGAGACTCGAAAGACGCGGTACGGTGAAGCCACGGCCATTCACGACCTTGAGGGCTTGGTCCACTCCATCTGCGGCGCGCTGGTGCGCAAGCCAGGGCACCTGACTGGCGCCGAGTTTCGCTACTTGCGCCAGCACTTGCGCCTGTCCCAGGTTTCGCTGGGCCGGCTGCTGGGGGTGACAGAACAAAGTGTGGCGCTGTGGGAAAAGCGCAGCCGCATTCCGCTGATGGCTGACAAGCATCTGCGCCTGCTATGGACCGAACGCCACGAAGGCAACGAACCCATCGCCCGCGCCATGATGAGGCTTAATGATGTCGAGCGGCTTCTTCACCAGCGCCTGGTGTTGCGCTCGACGCCTCGTAAGGGCTGGCAGGCCAAAGCCGAGACGGCTGAGGCTTGAGCTGGCCAGGCTCTACCGCCGGCCAGACTTGATCTGAGCCACGGCGGCAACGCTGACCCGCGCCACGCGGCCCAACAGCGTGACCACACGTTCCGTGTAGTCGGCAAAGCGGTAGGTGTCGAACTTCTCGCGGATGGTGGAGTCTTTGGGCTTCTTCTCCTTGTGCGGGCCCAGCACCCATTCCAGCGCGCTGCGGTTGTCCTTGGTGGCGCTGTCCAGCCTGTACTGCGGCACAAAGACCAGGTCGTGTTGTTTGCCCCAACCCTTGAGCAAGTCCTTGAAGGCTTCGCTGACCACGCCTTCCCTGTGGGTGCCGCTGACACGCTTCAAGCGGTCGAGTTCTGCGAGGTATCGGAGGATCAGGACCTGGCTCATCGAAGGCGCCTCTATTCAGCCATTCAGCCCTGCGTCAGCGTGCCCATCAGGGTGCGTGAATGTTCGATCAGTTCGGCAAACAGTGCGTCCAGCGCTGCGGGCCGGATGTGGTACGGGTCGAACTCGGCGCTGGGCGAATACTTCAGGAAGACTTTCGCGTTGGCTTCCGTCGTGGCCACCAGGCCCATCGCCCAGCCGCCATAGAGGCGGACGGTGATTTCACCCAGCGACAGCACCGCAGGTTCGCGGTGCCGCGGGTCCAGCAGGATGCGGTGGTACAGCGCGTTGACGACCAGGTGGTCGCCTTCCAGGCATTGCAAGAAGATGCCATTCGACAGGATCAGCGCCCCTGTGACGCCAAGCGGGCCGTTGTTGCGCTGCGACTTGCGCACGATGTCTTTCACGTCGATGGGGGTCAGGATGCCTGCGGTGCGGCTGGCGTAGATCAGACGGATCAGCATGGGTGAAGTCTCGGTGGGAGGAGTCGGCGGCAGCGTACCCGCAAGCTCTGGGTACGGCTGTGGTGGGGTGATCGTTCGGTCCAGCGGTGCCGGCTTATCTGGCTGAGCTGCGCCCGATAAACTCGAGTGACCTTGATCTGGAGCGTATCGCATGCCCACCACCATCGACTACTACCTGGCCCCCCAATCGCCCTGGACCTACCTGGGCCACGCACGATTCGTGGCCATGGCCCGGGCCGCCAAGGCCAGCGTGCGTGTGCTGCCGGTCGACCTGGGCGGCAAGGTCTTCCCTGTCTCGGGTGGTCTGCCGCTGGCCCAGCGCGCGCCGCAGCGCCAGGCCTATCGGCTGGCTGAACTGGCGCGCTGGCGTGAGCATTTGCAGATGCCGCTCAACATCAAGCCCAGGTTCTTTCCGGTGCCGGGTGATGAAGCGGCGCGGCTCATCATCGCGGTCGATCAGGCCGATGGCAGCGATGCCGCGTTGCGCCTGACGGGTGCCGTGCTGGCAGCGGTGTGGGCGCAAGAGCGCGACATCAACAGCGCGGCCACGCGCGCTGAATTGCTGGCCGAATGTGGCCTGGCCGCAGCGCGCGCCTATGACGCCAAAGCGAGCGCAGTGCAGGCCGCGTACGAGCGCTACACGCAGCAGGCTATCGATGCCGGCGTCTTCGGCTCACCCAGCTATGTGCTGGGCGGCGAGATCTACTGGGGCCAGGACAGGCTGGACTTTGTGCAGCGCGCGCTGGCAGCCGGCTAAAAAACTTCCGGCCACACCTGCGGCGTGCACAAAAAAAGGGGCCCGAAGGCCCCTTGTGCATTGCAGCTTGCGCCTTTTACTTCAGGTGCTTGCTGATCTCTTTGGTCATGCCGAACATGCTGATCGGGCTTACACCCACCACCGCCTTGAGCTTGGCGTCGGCGTTGATCATGGTGCGCTTGATCTTGTCCTGCAGGCCGTTCTTCTTGATGTACTCCCACACCTTCTTGGTGACTTCGGTGCGCGGCAGGGCCGCTGCGCCGACGATGGCGGCCAGGGCCGCGCTGGGGGTCATGGCCTTCATGAAGGCCGCGCTGGGGGCGCGCTTCTTGGCCGGGGCTGCCTTCTTGGCAGCGGCCTTTTTGGCCGGAGCGGCCTTCTTAGCGGGTGCAGCCTTCTTTGCAGGTGCAGCCTTCTTCGCGGGGGCGGCCTTCTTTGCAGGGGCCTTCTTGGCGGCAGCTTTCGCGGCCGGTTTTTTTGCAGTTGCCATTTGGAGTATCTCCGTCAGTTGATGAGGGAAGCCGCTTGCCTTGCAGGTCTCTTGAAAAAGCTTTCGTTTTTTCAGGACCTGTCTGTGCTAACAAACGGGCAGGCGCGATGGTAGCGCCTGTAAGGGGCGATGAGAAGCGGTTTTCCTAGGTAAAAGCAGCATCCGCACCACGGTATGCTGCGCCCATGAAGATCATCGTGCGCTGGTTACTGCTTGCCGCAGCCCTTTTGCTGGTCGCCCACGTCTACCCCGGGGTGACCGTGGCCAGCTTCAGCGCGGCGCTGATTGCGGCCTTTGTGCTGGGCCTTTTCAACACCTTGGTGCGGCCGCTGCTGGTGCTGCTGACACTGCCGGTGACGCTGCTGACGCTGGGCCTTTTTCTCTTTGTCATCAACGCCTTGATGTTCTGGGCCGCCGCAGCGGTGCTGGATGATTTCAACGTCGCGGGCTTTTCTGCCGCGCTGATTGGCTCGCTGCTGTACAGCCTGTGTGGCGTGGTCATCGACGTGGCGACTGAGCGCCTTTTCAGCCGCTCTTCGAGCTGATGGCGGTGCGCCGGGGCGGCGCGGC
>JANNEX010000641.1:0-5355 GCA_031379155.1 Rubrivivax sp. | reverse complement strand
GGCAGCGCGCCGCGCTGGTGGGGTGTGGACGGCTTGTTGGCGCTGCCCCTGCTGCTGGGCCAGGCGGCGGCGCTGTGGCACTGGTTCATGGGCGGCGCGGTGTTTGTGCGTGGCGTGCGCCTGTTCACCTTGCTGGGCGGCCTGGCCCTGGGCGTGTGGCTGTTGCTGATCATTGAGCCGCTGCAACGCCACGGCCTGAGCACCACCTTGGCGTTGTCGCAAGGCACGCCCTGGGAAGGCCTGGCCGTGCCCTTCAGCTGGGCCTTGCTGGCCTGCGCCGTGCCGCTGCTGGGGCTGGCTTGTTTGCTGCTGTGGCGGCTGCTGGCGCAGGCCGTGCTGGAAGCACGTCTGGCCGTCAGCGCGGCGCACGACCTGATGTGGGTGCTGTGTGTCAGCGCGCTGGCCGTGGCCCTGTGGGCGCTGTGGGCGCCGCTGCAACTGCCGGGAGCGCCGCCGCTGGACCTGGGCGACAAACCCTGGGCGGTGGCTGCGCAGCGCCTTTCGCTGTTTGTCGACGGCCCCGCGTTGGTGCTGCTGACGTTTGCAGTGACGTACGTGCTTTCGCGGCTGGCCGTGGGTGCGCTGTCGCTCAGGCGCGAGCAGTCGGCCTTGAGGCCCGACCTCTTGTTGCCCCCCCTGGTGCTGCTGGACCTGCGCAGCCCAGACGACTGCCCAACGCGCGCCCTGCGCGACTTGCACGCCTTGGCCAACACCTGGGGCCAGGCGCGCGGCCCGGTGCTGCTGCTGCGCGCAGCCTCGCACGCGCTGCAAGGTGGTGGCCAGCACCAGCGCTGGGCGCAGGCTGCGCGCCGCCTGCCCGAGCTGTTTGTGCAGGGCCCCGACGCCGCGCGGCGCTGGTGCGCCAGCTGGCTGGGGTCAGGCCGTGGGCCTTTTGTGCGCGAATGCCTGCTCAGCCAGGCCAGCGACATGCGTGAGCTGGCGCTGGCACTGCGTGGCGCCGCGCCCGGCGCGCTGTTTGTGGTTTTGCCCGGCTCCTGGTTGATTGCCGACGAAGTGGAGCGCCTGCGCCTGGTCTTGCCCAAGGCACGCAGCGTGTGCCTGGTGCAAGCCAACCCGCGCATGCAAGCGCCTGCGCGCATCCCCCACTTGTCAGGCAGCCTGCACCAGCCCTGGCAGCGCCAGGCCCTGGTCACCGTGCTCACGCAGCGCCTGCTGGCGCCGCAGGCGCAACAGAGCCTGGCGGTGATTGGCCGCCCGCGCAGCGACCGCCTGGCCGACGCGCTGGTGGCCGTGCTGGATCAGCAGCCGCTGCCGGGCAGCGACACGCTGCTCGACGCGCAACGCCCAGCGCGCGACGCGCAGGTCGGTTTCGAGCGTTTGCTGCTGCTGCTCGACCCCGCCTGGCTGGCCGGCGAAGCCGAAGCGCTGGTGGAAGCGGCGGCGCTGCAATCCTGGGTGGGCAGCGTGCCCATGGTGGCCGCGCTGAGCACCGGCGCACCCGGGCCGGCGCCCACACAGCAAGCGCTGGACCGCGCCTGGGCCGCTTGTGGTGGCCGCGGCACCCTGGTTTATGCGGGGCATTTGCCCGAAGACATCGCCACCTGGGTGGCTTCTGGCGGGCGCGACAGCTTGCTTCATTTCGCCCCGGCGCCCGTGTCGGTGGAGAGGGTGGTGATGGAGGTGGACGAATTTGATCAGGCGCCGCCGTTGTCGCCGTCGCCACCAGCGGCGCCCGCCATGCCACCGCCCGAGGCCGTGGTGGCTGCCTTGCGGCCGCTGTCCGACTACCGCTTCTGCGCCTACCTCAGCTATGCCCACGCCGACGACCAGACCTGGTCGGGCTGGGTCGGCCACTTTGCGCACGAACTGGAAATCGGCACCCAGGCCACGCTGCGTGGCATCAAGTTGCCGCCGCTCTACCTCAGTGGCAGAGATGGACCGATGGCGGGCGACATCGGTCCGCACATGGCTGAACGGCTGAGCTCAGCCTTCATGCTCATCATCGTGATCCACGACCACTACGTTAGAAGTGAGTGGTGCCTAAAGGAACTGGAGCTTTTTGCGGCGCAGCGCGCCGGCACAAACTGGCAGCAGCAGATCTACATCGTTGCCTTGTCAGAGCCGGCGGTGCAGGTGGTGACGCACAGCCCACGCTGGCAGGAATTGATGGCCGGCCACGAGGCGATCTGGTTGCCCTTTTATGAGCCCAAACAGCGTGACCGGCCGCTGCCGGTGTATGTGGACCCGGGCGTTGTGTCGGCGCAGTTCCGCGAGCCTTTCCAGCGCTTGCGCCTGGACATGGCGCAGCGCCTGCGCCAGGCGGCGCAGTTGCCAGCCGCGCCAAACACAGCGGGCCGTGCGCTGCGCATCTATGTCGAATCCAGCCGCGAAGAGCCCTATCTGTGGGAAGCGCTGACCGAACAGATGCGGCGCCTGTGGGACGAGCTGCAAGCCTCGTGGGACGGGGCTTCGGATCCGTCGCAACGCCTGCATCTGCAAGGCCTGCCGCTGGATGCGGAGCGCGACATGCGGCTGGGTGACGCCGACGGTGTGGTGCTTCTGGTCGGCACCAAGTCGGCGACCTTGCTGCACAGTCAGATCGAGAGCGCGGAGTCGCGCCTGTCCTCGGGCCGCCTGCCGGGCTTGCTGGTGGGCGTCGAGATGACGCGGTCTGCGCTGTCTCTGGGTCCATTGCACTGGCCACTGTTGCTGCTGTCTGCGAGCGGGCAAAGGGGCGAGGCTGCTGGGCTTGATGCGGAACAGTTGGGCACGCTGACACAATTCCTGCGCCAGGTCTGGGAGCGGCATCTGGCGCGCGCCGAGGCCTGAAGACCTCACCCACACGGAGCACCAAAAGACATCCCCATGATCGAACACCACATCGACATCAACACCGCCGACGGCGCCATGAACAGCTTTGTCGTCCACCCCGACGAAGGCGGGCCCTTCCCCGTGGTGCTGTTCTACATGGACGCACCCGGCAAGCGCGAAGAGCTGCACGACATGGCGCGCCGCCTGGCGGCAGTCGGCTACTTCGTCGTGCTGCCCAACCTCTACTACCGCAAGACACGCGACTTCTGGCTGCAAGAGCGCACCGAGGTCAACATGGCGCACATGTTTTCGCTGATGCAAACGCTGGACCGCAGCAGCACGGAGCGCGACACGCGCGCCATGCTGGCCTTCGTGGATGGGCAGGCGGCCGCTGACAGCACGCGCATCGGCGCCGTGGGCTACTGCATGAGCGGGCCTTTTGTGGTCTGGGCGGCGCTGGACTTTGCGCCGCGACTGTCGGCCATCGCCAGCATCCACGGCGCCAACATGGCCACCGAACACGCCGATTCACCGCACCGTGTGGTCGGCCAGCTGGCTTGCGAAAGCTACTTTGCCTGCGCAGAAATCGACAAGTGGGCGCCGCCGGCCGACATCGTGAAATTGCAGGCTGGGCTTGAACAGGCCAAGGCTCCACACCGCCTGGAGTGGTACCCGGCGGTGGAGCACGGTTTTGTCTTTCCGCTGCGCGCCGGCATCTACAACCGCGCCGGCGCCGAGCGGCATTGGGAAAGGCTGTTCAGCCTGTTTGCGCGCACGCTGGCGCCGCGCTGAGGCTGGTCAATTCCAGCGTTAGCTGTCGAGCAGCCGCACCTTCACGCTTTTGCCCTTGACGCTGCCGGCGTTGAGTTTGCGCTCGGCCTGCTGGGCAATGTCGGCCACCACAGCGACATAGGTGGAGAATTCGTTGACGTTGATCTTGCCGACCTGCGTGCCGGCAAAACCCATGTCTTTGGTCAGTGCGCCCAACACAACGCCGGCGCGGATTTTTTCCTTGCGCCCGCCCAGGATCTGCAAGGTGCGCATGGGCGGCTTCAGCGGCTTGAGTGGCACATCACTGGGGGCCGTCAACGTAGACAAAGGCTGCCACACGCTGCTGAAGTTGCCGGCCTTTTCGATCTGCCCGACACGCCCCATCTCTTCCAAGCTGGCCAGCGTGAAGGCCCAGCCTTCTTCGTCGGCGCGGCCGGTGCGGCCGATGCGGTGGGTGTGGGTGGCGGCGTCGGGTGTCACTTCCACGTTGATCACGGCTTCCAGCTGCGTGATGTCCAGGCCGCGCGCTGCGATGTCGGTGGCCACCAGCACACTGGTGCTGCGGTTGGCAAAACGCACCAGCACCTGGTCACGGTCGCGCTGGTCCAGGTCGCCATGCAGCTCCAGCGCAGAAAAGCCCTGAGCGCGCAGCACTTCCACCAGGTCGCGGCACTGCGCCTTGGTGTTGCAAAAGGCCAGCGTGCTGACCGGCCGGTAGTGGTTGAGCAGCGCTCCCACGGCGTGCAGGCGCTGCTCTTCGCTGACTTCGAAAAAGAGCTGCTTGATTTGCGTCGCGGTGGGCTTGTCGGTGAGCGTGACCTGCTTGGGTTCACGCATGAAAGCCGCGCTGAGCTTGGCGATGCCTTCGGGGTAGGTGGCCGAAAACAGCAGTGTCTGGCGCGCTTTGGGGCACTGCTTGATGACGCTGCTGATGTCGTCGAAAAAGCCCATGTCGAGCATGCGGTCGGCTTCGTCCAACACCAGGGTGTTCAGCGCTTCCAGGCTCAGGCTGCCACGCTCCAGATGGTCCATGACACGGCCTGGCGTGCCCACCACGACGTGCGCGCCGCGCTCCAGGCTGGCCAGTTGGTTGCGGATGGGCGCGCCGCCGCACAGCGTCAGCACCTTGAGGTTGTCTTCGGCGCGCGCCAGGCGGCGCAGCTCCATCGTCACCTGGTCGGCCAGTTCGCGTGTCGGGCACAGCACCAGGGCTTGCACGGCAAAGCGGCGGATGTTCAGGTTGGCCAGCAGGGCCAGCGCGAAGGCGGCGGTTTTGCCACTGCCGGTTTTGGCCTGCGCGATCAGGTCATGCCCGGCCAGGGCCAGCGGCAGGCTGGCGGCCTGAATGGGCGTCATGCTGCTGTAGCCCAGCGCCGCCAGGTTGGCCAGCACGTGTGGCGGCAAGGGCAGGCTGGCGAAGGCGGTTTTTTGTGCGTCGCTGGGCGGCGCAGTGGGATTCGGGTTGTTCATGAGCGATTATCCGAGGCTTGGGGTTTGCGCCCTGCCAACCCCTGTCTCAAACGGCCCTGAATGACCATCACCCCCACCGCGCCCCCAGCAGCCACCCTGCCCAACCCCAAACACGCCAGCCGCGTGCCGGCGCACATAACGCTTGAAATGCTGGCACGCATCCGCCAGGCCGGCTATGCGCTGCCGCAGGTCGTCAAGCCCGCTGACTACGTGACTGAGGGCAGCAAAGGCTTCGAGCTGCACCTGGACAAACAGGGCTTTGTGCTGCTGAGCAAACCGGTGTCGGGTGGGCGACCCAGCCGCTGGATAGAGCCGGCCTTGATGGACAGCGCGCTGGCCCAT
>JANNEX010000590.1:0-1668 GCA_031379155.1 Rubrivivax sp. | reverse complement strand
GGGCTATGTCTGGCGCGTGTTGGCTTTCGAGATGGCGGCGCACCGCTACTTTTCGCACCGCGCTTTTCGCACCAGCGGCGCTTTCCAGTTTGTGCTGGGCTTGATGGTGGCGGCCAGCGGCCACCGTGGCCCCATCTGGTGGGCGGTGCACCACCGCCAGCACCACCGCCACTCAGATCAAGCGTTAGACGTGCATTCACCCGTGGTCTACAGCTTCTGGCGCGCCCACATGGGCTGGCTGATGTTGCCCAGCACGGCACCGACTGACCTGGACGCGGCCAAAGACTTGTCGCGTGTGCCTGAGCTGGTGTGGCTCAACCGCTGGCACATGTTCTTCCCGCTGGGCGTGCTGCTGCTGACCGTGTTGGCTGGCGCCTACACGCCGCTGTTTGGCAGCACTGGCATGGGCTGGGCCGCAGCGGTGTGGGCCTTTTTCGTGCCCACGGTGCTGGGCCTGCACGCGGCCTTTGCGGTCAACACGCTGACACACGGCAAGCGGCCACGCATCTTCAACCATCGCCGTTTTGAGACCGGCGACAGCACCACCAATTCCTGGCTGCTGGCCGTGCCCACGCTGGGTGCGGCCTGGCACAACAACCACCACCGCTGCATGTCGGCCGCGCGCGCCGGTTTTTACTGGTGGCAGCTGGACCTGACCTACGCCTGCATCTGGACGCTGTCCAAACTGCGCGTGGTGTGGGGCTTGCAGCAGGTGCCGGCGGGCGTGTTGGCCGAAGGCCTGGCGGGCACGGCGCCTGGCGATGCGGTGGAGCCCGAACCCTTGCCTGCGGCGCGCCGGCCGGTCGCGGTGCAGCCGCGCGCAGTGCAAAAAGAGCGCGAAGACCTGGCAGCCTGAGCTGGGCGCTGCCGGTCCCGCGCAGGCAGGAAAATGGGCGCCTCTTTATGAGGTGGCCCTTGGATGACCTGAAAGCCTGGATAGGCCGCAGCGAAACGCTGCACGACACGATCACCGCTGCGCCCATGCGCGGCCTGGCCGCGACGCTGGACCACGCCGGCATGTCCGTTCCCACTGGCACCGTGCTGCCCCCGCTGTGGCATTGGCTGTACTTCCTGCCCATGCATCGGCAAAGCCAGATTGGCGCTGACGGCCACGCCAAACGCGGTGGCTTTTTGCCCCCGGTGCCGCTGCCCAGGCGCATGTGGGCTGGCAGCCAATTCGAGTTCCGCGCGCCGCTGCGTGTGGGCGACGCGGTGGCACGCACTTCCACCATTGCCAACGTCACGCAAAAAGACGGCCGCAGCGGCGCGCTGGTGTTTGTCAAGGTGCGGCATGAGTTGAGCTGCAATGGCGCCGCTGACCCTGCGCTGGTGGAGTTTCACGACATCGTCTATCGCCCAGCCCGACAAGCCAGCGATGTTGAAGCGCCACCTGTGCCGGCGCCCAACAGCGCCGCCTGGCAAAGAGAAGTCGTGCCCGACGACGTGCTGCTGTTTCGCTACAGCGCCCTCACCTTCAACGGCCACCGCATCCATTACGACAGGCGCTATGTCACTCAGGTGGAAGGCTATCCGGGCCTCGTCGTGCACGGCCCCTTGATCGCCACGCTGCTGCTGGACCTGCTGCACCGCCATGCACCGCAGGCGCAAGTGGCCAGCTTCAGCTTCAAGGCCGTGCGGCCCACCTTCGACTTGCACCGCTTCAGGCTG
>JANNEX010000552.1:0-3144 GCA_031379155.1 Rubrivivax sp. | reverse complement strand
CAAGGGCAGCGGCTCGCCACTGGCCACACGCAGTTGCCACTCCACCAGGTCCAGCCCCGTGATGCATTCGGTCACCGGGTGCTCGACTTGAAGGCGCGTGTTCATCTCCAGGAAGTAGTGCTTCATGTCCGCGTCAACGATGAACTCCACCGTGCCCGCGCCTTGATAGCCCACGGCCAACGCTGCGGCCACCGCGTCGCGCCCCATGCTGTCGCGCATGGCCGCGCTGACCACCGGTGAGGGCGCTTCTTCGATGACCTTCTGCCGTCGCCGCTGCGCCGTGCAGTCGCGCTCACCCAGGTGCACGGCATTGCCGTGGCTGTCGGCGAAGACTTGCACTTCAATATGGCGGCCGTTGTCGATGAGCTTTTCCAGCATCAGAGTGTCATCGCCAAAAGCGCTGCTGGCTTCACGCCTTGCGCCGGCCAGTGCTTGGGGCAGATCGGCCCATTCGCGCACCAGGCGCATGCCACGCCCACCGCCGCCGGCCACCGCTTTGACAAGCAGCGGCAAACCCAGGTAATGCGCTTCGAGGGTTAGCCTGTCGTCGCCCTGCTCTTGCCCCAGATAACCCGGCACGCAAGGCACTCCCGCTTGCGCCATGCGCCGTTTGGCGCGCGCCTTGTCGCCCATGGCGTGGATGGCGGCGGGCGGTGGGCCGATGAACACCAGGCCAGCATCTGCACAAGCCTGCGCAAAATCAGCGCGCTCACTCAGAAAGCCGTAGCCCGGGTGCACCGCATCAGCACCGGTTTGCCGCGCGGCCTTGAGCAAAGCCGCGATGTTCAAGTAAGACTCGGCGGCCGGCGCAGCGCCTATGCGCACCGCCTCATCCGCCTGCCGCACATGCAAGGCGTGTGCGTCAGCCTCGCTGAACACGGCCACCGTGCGGTAGCCCAGGCGGTGTGCAGTGCGCATCACGCGGCAAGCAATCTCGCCCCGGTTGGCGATGAGGATTTTCTTGAAGCTCACTGCGGCACCCAAGACGCCTTGCGCTTTTGCAAAAACGCCGTCGTGCCTTCAATGCCTTCGGGCCCCAAAGCGGCTTGCGAAAACACCTGCGCCGCTTCTTGCACCAGCGATGCAGGAGATTGAAAGCGTGCCTTGGCGATGAGCGCCTTGGTGGCGGCGATGGCGAGCGGCGCGCACTTCAAAATGTCGGCGAGCAGGGCTACTAACGCGGCATCAAGTTCAGCGCCGCCATGCACGCCATGCACCAGGCGCAGGGCCAGCGCTTCCTGCGCGGTCAAGCGCCCACCCGTCACAGCCAAGCGCTTGGCTCCGGCATAGCCCAGGCGCTCCACCAGGAAGGGCCCGATCTGCGCCGGCACCACGCCCAGCCCTGTCTCGGGCAAACGGAACACAGCACTCTCACCCGCCAGCGTCACATCAGCCACACAAGCCAGCCCGAACCCGCCGCCCATGCAGGTGCCTTCGACGACAGCCACCAGCGCCAGCCCCGTGTCGGCATAAGCCACACACAACTCACCAAACGCGGCGTTAGTGTCGACCAGAGCCTGTGGGTTCTCGGCCAACTTCATGCGCGCCGCCGCCATGTCCGACAAGTCAGCGCCGGCGCAAAAGTGCCCACCCGCACCACGCAGCACCAGCACGCGCGTGTCGCCGCGCATCTCGGCCTGGCCCAGCACGACGCGCAACTCACGCACCATGGCCAGTGACATGGCGTTGCGCAGCTCGGGCCGGTTCAGCGTGACGTGCAGGACACCACCGTCGCGACGCAGCGCCAGCGTTTTGAACTCGGCCAGATCAACGCTCATGTGGGTCTCATGTGGGTCTCATGTTGGACATCAGGCCGGCAACTTGGACGGCAGCGTGCCTTCGAGCTTGCAGATGATGCCCAGCATCACCTCGTCAGCGCCACCGCCAATGCTGATCAAACGCGAATCGCGGTAGGCCTGCGAAATCGGGTTGTCGGCCGTGAAGCCCATGCCGCCCCAGTACTGCAAACACGCATCGGTGACTTCACGCGACAGCCGTCCGCACTTGAGCTTGGCCATGCTGGCCAGCTTGGTCACGTCCTTGCCGCTGACATACATCTCCACCGCGCGGTAGGTCAGGGCACGCAGCGCTTCCACTTCGGTGCGCAGCTCGGCCAGCCGGTAATGCACGACCTGGTTGTCGAGGATGCTTTTGCCAAATGCCTTGCGCTGGCGCGTGTAGTCAATGGTCTGGTCGATCAGCCGGTCCAGGCTGCGCAAAGAACCTGCGGCGCCCCACAGCCGCTCTTCCTGGAACTGCAGCATCTGGAAAGTGAAGCCCAGGCCTTCCTGCCCGATAAGGTTTTTCTTGGGCACACGCACGTTGTCGAAAAACAGTTGCGCCGTATCGCTGCTGTGCATGCCTATCTTGTGGATCTTCTGGCGCGTGATGCCCGGTGTGTTCATGGGCACCACGATCAGGCTTTTGTTCTTGTGCGCCGGGCCGTCGGACGTGTTGGCCAGCAGGCAGCACCAGTCGGCTTGCATGCCATTCGTGATCCACATCTTGGTGCCGTTGATGACGTAGTCGCTGCCCTCACTGCGTGCTGATGTCTTCAGCGCCGCCACGTCGCTGCCGCCGCCAGGCTCACTCACGCCCAGGCAGGCCACCACGTCACCCGCGATGGTGGGCACCAGCCATTCTTTGCGCAACTCATCGCTGCCAAAGCGTGCCAGAGCCGGTGTGGCCATGTCGGTGTGCACACCAATGGCCATGGGCACGCCGCCGCAGTTGCACTGGCCCAGCGCTTCGGCCATGACCATGCTGTAGGAAAAGTCCAGCCCGGCGCCGCCGTATTCCTCAGGGTACTTCAGGCCCAGCAAGCCCAGGTTGCCCAGCTTCTTGAATACTTCATGCGCGGGGAACTGGCCCTTGGCTTCCCATTCGGGCACGAAGGGGTTGAGTTCTTTGTCGCAGAACTTGATGACGGTGTCTTCAAGGGCACGGTGTTCGGGCGTTAGCTTCACGTGGGTCTCCGGGTCAAAAGCGCGCGACGCCAAAAGTGTTGGGCCGCAGATTTCGTTGTTCAGCTTCGTGCGCCAGCGCCAGGCACAGGCCCAGGATGCGGCGTGTGTGGCGCGGGTCGATGATGCCGTCGTCCCACAAACGCGCGCTGCCAAACAGCGCCGCGCTTTCACGGTCCAG
>JANNEX010000545.1:0-1734 GCA_031379155.1 Rubrivivax sp. | reverse complement strand
GCGCTACTGCACGAAGCCAATGGCCTGATGGCGCGTGCCACTGGCGGGCAGGTCCGCCACCTCGACCACCGCACGCCCAGCCAGGCGCGCATTGCCGAAGGCGGTCATCCAGGCGCGGCGCATTTCGCGTGGGGCCAGTGTGGACAAGCGCTCCAGCACGGCATCCGACGGCGCTTCGTCAAAGCGTTCGCCCCAGCCGTGTTCGCCGCGCAGGCGCTGGTACAAACGCAGTGCAATGGCGCGCGCCGCGTCGGGGTCGGGCGCGCTTATCTCGTAGACGTTCATGCGGTCGAGGATGGGCTCGGGGATGCAGCGTTCGTCATTCGCCGTAGCCACCCAGATGAGTTGGCTGGCGTCGATGGCGACTTCGGCAAATTCGTCAGTGAAGGTGCCGGCCGTGTCGTGTTCCAGCAGGCTGTACAGCGCGCCCAGTGGGTCGTAGGCGTGTTCCGCACGCGCCTTGTCAATCTCGTCCACGACCATCACCGGGTTGGCATAGGCGCCGTCCACCAGGGTCTCAAAAACCTTGCCGGCGCGCGCGCCCTTCCACTGGCTGGAAGCACCACTGAGCACCCAGCCCGCAGTCAAGCTGCTCATGCTGACAAAGCCCATGCCGGTGCCCAGCAGTTGCGCCACTTCACGCGCGAAGTGCGTTTTGCCAATGCCGGGCGGGCCCAGCAACAGCATGGGCGTGATCTCTAGCGCGTCGCGGCTGTCCTGGCACAAGGCAAGCTGGCGTTTGACGTCGTCCAGCACCTCGGTGAAGTTGGGCAACTCGTCGTAGAGATGTTCCATCGCTGGCAGGCCGCCGGGCTTGACCTGGAAACGCTCAGCGCCTTTTTCCAGCATGCGTGCGTAAGTGGCGCGCAGGTGGTCGTGGTCGTGGGCGGGCAGTTTGTCCAGGCGCTTTTCAACCTCGTCCAGCCGGTACACCGCGCGCATGCGGGCGATGGGGAGGGTGGTGCCACAAAGGGCCGGGACCTGGGCGGAGAACATTGCGCTGCTGCTCATGCGGGGCTCCTTCGCTAGACGCGGGCCTGTGACCAGTGGGACACGGAACTGGCGCAAGCATGCCGTCAAACAGCGCTGCGGCGACACCGCAATTCGGGGGAAGGCGCGTGCGGCTCACAGCGACGGTGTGCGATCCGTCGCGCATCACGGCAACTGGTCAGCCCGCAGCCGCAAGCCGTCGCAATGCGGGTGCGGCGTCGGCCATGGCTGCCTACAGTCACGCCATCGACTCTTTTCTGCCACCTTCTGTCATCCACCCACTGCCACCCACCGCTTGGAGCCCCACATGAACACCACCACCCTCAACGTCTCTGCCACCAAGCGCTTCGCCGCCGCCGCCATGGCACTCGTGCTGACCTTGGCCATGCTGACGGGTGTCAACCATCTGGCCCAGCACGACGGCGGCGCCGCGCAGATGGCACAAGCTTCTGCGCAGCAAGCCTGATCGGCAAGCCCCCAGTCCTCCTGAGTCTCGCCCTGCGAGACCTCTTTACCCCGGCAGGCCCAGCGTCTGCCGGGGTTCTTTTTTTGCCTCAGAACAAGTGGTGCGCCAAGAAGGCCAGCGAGCGGCCATGCGCCAAGGCTGCGCTCGGTGCGTGGTACTTGCCACGCGCCCAGCAGTTGAAGCCGTGCATGGCGCCGCCGTAGATGTGCAGTTCGGCATGCTTGCCGGCCACGGCAGCGCGCACACGCTCCACCGCATCCAGCGGGATGTTGTCGTCG
>JANNEX010000521.1:0-8730 GCA_031379155.1 Rubrivivax sp. | reverse complement strand
TTTCAAGAACCCAGCACTGTTTGACGAGCTGGCCAGCGAGCCGCAGCCGCAAGCCAGCATCGGCAACTCGCCCATGGCACGTTCGGCGCAACAGCCTTTTCGCTACGGCCTGGGCGCCTGGCTGGAATGTGTGCCGGCGCGCCTGGCCTGCCCGGTGGTGTCATCCCCCGGCGCCTTTGGCTGGACGCCCTGGTTTGACCGCGAAGCCGGCTACTACGCCGTCATCGCCATGTTCCGCGCGCCTGCGGGTGGCATGGCGGGTGCGGCTGGCACGGTGGACTTTTCAGTGCAGCTTGAGCAGCGGCTCAAGCCCTTGATTGCTGACGCGATGAAGGGCCGTTGATCTGGCCCGGCCTTGTCAGACCGGGTCAGTCAATAGGTCGAGTCAGTTTCTCTATCGCAGTGGTCCTTGCAGGCGCTGAACCACTGAGCAAGGGCCGCGCTTGTTGCGGCAAAGCCGGCACGCGCCTACCGGCACCGCTCGGGCGTGACCTGGCAATTCACGGGCTGGGTCGTCAGGCCTTGCGGCCCGGCCTCCTCTTCGTCCCCTCCACCGCAGCCAACCAAGGCGAGCAGCACCAGAACCACTAGGCAGATTTTGTTCATCGCAGAGCCCCCACAGTTGTGGCGCTTGGCTTGGCAAGCGCTGAGATGCAAGGAAAGCCTCACGGTGCGGGGCGCGGGCTCAGCCGCACGGTCTGCATTGCGGCCATCGATTCGAACGCTGGGGCCCGCATCGACTCAGCCCTTTGCCGCACTGCTACCACCGTGGGGGTGCAACTTGGGCCGGCCACGGGTCGGGTTGCACGCTGTGCGGCGGCGCCGCTGCGCAACGCGTGCAGCAGCCGCCATGCATTGAAGGGCAACAGCATCAGATGCAGGGCCAGCGCCGCCGAAAAAGGCTCGGCCGCAGCGCAGGCCACCAGGCCCGAATTGACGGCCAGCACCAGCGTGCAGTGGTGTCGCGGGTCACGGCAGGCAGCCGCCACGCGCGTCGTCAGGGTGGGCGTGTTGTCCTGGCTGTCGGCGCGGGTGTTCATGCTGCTGTCCTTCGAGTGGTGGCCCGCGCTCTGTTGCACGGTCTGGCCTGCTCTGACAGACGGCCTGCCAGGGGCAAACCGGACACGGGGCCGATGAGCACCTGCTTGAGTCGCCGAGCGGCGTTGACGTAGCCCCGCTTGCGACCCGCTCACGCTGCCACTGCGTCCTTGATCGACTTCTGGGTCAGTGGCGGTATGGCCCACAAGCGCACGCCGGGCTGGCAATCGGGCCCGCGCAGCAGCCCAAACATCTGGGCCTGCCAGTGCAACCCGAGCACCGGGACGAACGGTTCGGTGGCTGTGCCATCGGCGGGCAAGTTGGCGCGCAGCCCAGCCCGTTTGTGCCGAGTGGCTTGCGCGGGATCGCAGTGAGCGGCCCGCTCAGAATCAAAGCAGCCTTGTCCCCGGCAACTTGCGCATGCCACGGTCGAAGGTGGCCGTGAAGTCGCAACCCCGGCGTGCATGTTGGGCGACGACCAGGCAGTCTGAGAAACCGCAACTGCCGCGTTCGAACATCTCGGCGGCTTGAATCACCGCTTCGCGGTCTTCGAAAGCAAACGCCGCCTCGCGCAGCAAACTGCGAACGGCCATCAACTGGGCTGCCTTGTCCTGATCGAAGGCTGATCGCAGCGTCCACACGGCTTCCGCCAAGACCACATCCGTCACCAGCAGCGACCCCGGCACGCTGCCGTGCTCTGCCAGAAGGGAGTCGATGCGCCTGCTCTGCGCCGCGTCATCGTTGAGCCAAAGGCGCAGCAAGATGTTGGTGTCGATGCCAATCATCGACTGGCCGGTTTGCGGCCACTGCGGGTCGGGGCGTACCTGCCACGCAAGTGCTGGGAAACCGCCTCATCCATCTGGGCCAGCGTCGGCGGCTTGGCATGCGGCGACTTGAGCAAGCCACGGATGCGCCGCGCGTCGGGTTGGACCTGCCGCGCGGTGATGGTGTTGTCTTCCAGGACCTGGAAGTCGAGCATCGACCCGGCGTCCAGGCCAAGCCGATCACGGATTTCCTTGGGCAGCGTGACTTGGCCCTTGCTGGTGAGTGTGGCGAACATGTCGGAATCCTTGGGTATGTGGTGGATTCCTTACATTCTACGGCTGTAAGGAATTGCCTGATTCCATCCCGTGCAGGCACCCACGGCACACGTGCAAGCTGAGAAGCAGCTCTCTCGCTGGAGAAAACCGCACCAGAGTGCTTCAGACCGGCGGCAGGCGCAGCCCGAGTGCGCGTTCGAGCTTGAACAGCGGGGCTTTGTAGTAGGGGCTGACGCCGGGTTGGGCGGTGAAGGCGGCGCGCGCCAGAGTGGCGTAGTTCATCGCCGCTAACCGGTCACCCGCGCCCAGTGCGCACAGGCCCGTGACGGCCCGCAGTCGTGCGAGCCGCGGCGCGCTGGGAAACACGTCCGCTTTCTCCTCATCGGCCAGTAGGGGCCGCAGGACTTGCAGCCCCTCTGGGTACCGCTTGGCAGCGCAGAGCGACTGTCCGAATACAGGGTTGAATTCCGACCACAACCCCTTGCTCGACTCAGGGCCAGGCCTCGACCGTGCGAGCAGGTCCAACGCACTGGATGCATTGCCTTCCTCGACACGAACCGTTGCGCGCAACCAATTCAATCGCCGACTGCTCACAGTGCGACCAGCTGCCGTACCTGTCGTCTCAGAATCCTGCATCGTTTCGTAGTCAGGGGCCTTGCTTAGAAACTCTGCTGCTGCGCGCATTTGGCCATGCATTGTCAAATTTTCCGCGACAAACAAGTAGTCCGTTACTGCGATCGGGTGGCCGCCATAGCCTGAGGGAAGTCGCATCTGCAACGCTTCTCTCAACAGACGATCAGCCGGTTCATGTCGTCCCGCCTCCATGAGCGCTTCACCCAATCCACGAGTCACGCGCCACTTGTCTCCCGGCCCTGTGAGTGCTTCGAGGAGAACGGGGGCGTTGGCTTCCAGCAGTTCAACGCCGTGACTAACGTCGCCATGGTTGGTCTTTAACAGCCCGAGCCAGAAGTCGACGTATGGAATGAACCAGTCGGGCATCGGGAGAGTGGATGCAGCCAGCACAGTGCGACCTCGATCGATCGCGGCCATCGCTTCGGTCGCCGTGATTTGTCTTGACCTGGTGTATCGGCGTGCGGCGAATACTGAAGACTCGAAT
The DNA here is from genome assembly GCA_031379155.1 of Rubrivivax sp. Classification (GTDB taxonomy): domain Bacteria; phylum Pseudomonadota; class Gammaproteobacteria; order Burkholderiales; family Burkholderiaceae_C; genus Rubrivivax. The sequence continues at coordinate 5,535 of JANNEX010000521.1, read as the reverse complement.
GCCGCGCGAAGCTCGTGAGCCCCCCCGAGCTGGCGCAACGCCGAAATCGCGGCATCAAAGTATTTTTGTGCTTCGTCGACGCGCCGTGTGTCGGCCAGTAACTGAGCAACTTCCAGCCGAAAGGCAATGGCAGTCATCGAAAGGGGGCCCTCCACCAGCAACGCATGATCGATGGCTTCTTGACAGAGCGGCTTGAACTCGGGAAAGCGGTCGATCGGACTCACGCGGTTGGCACGCCAGTACCGAACCCAAGCCCCCGCAGACGATGCGGTGCCGTGGTTTTCAGACTGCAGATCTTGTACGGTGCTCATCGTCGTGTTGCTGGCATCCGACTGACTCAGTTTCAATTGAACTCGCGCAAGTAGTACAAGAGCATCGACATGCGAAGTGTCGCGTCTTGACAGCTCGGCTGCGCGCCTGATGCGCGGTTCTGCGTCGGAGTACCGGCGGTCGTCGTACAGCGCCTGGCCCAGCGCCAGCAACGCCTTGGCCTGTTCGATGTGGTCAGCCCGCAGCGTCGCGAGAGCCTCGAACTTCTTGGTGGCGTATTCGGCCGCCAATTTGTACGCGCCCATGTCCGAGAACACCCCTCCCACCACGCCGTAGAGCTCGGCTTGTAACTCCGGCTGCCCGGCAAACCGCTGCTGAATTAACTGCGCTCCACCTTCCAGTAACGCCCGCGTTGATGCCGGTCGCAGCGCCGCGTTCTTTGGATCGACGCGGCTGTTGACTCGGAACACATCGCCCACGAATTCCTTGACCACACGCTCGCGCTCGGCCGAGCGTGCCGCCCGCTGCGCCTGCACCACCGCCACGCCGCTACCGCTGAGCACCGCCACCAGCACGGCCGCTACCGCCGACACCCCGACCCAGTGCCGTCGCACGGCCTTGCGCAACCGGTACGCCACGCTGTCTGGCCGCGCCGCCACCGTCTCGCCGTTTAGATGCCGCTCGATGTCTTGGGCCAGCGCATCGGCAGTGGCATAGCGCCGACCCGGCTCACGTTGCATCGCCTTTGCAAGGATCGCATCCACCTCGCCGCGCAGCGCCCTGGCGCCTGTGCGGTCCTTGACCCGGCTGCTGGCCAGTGGCGCGTCGCCTTCCAGGATCGCGTCCTCCACCGCGCCCAGCGTGCCGCGCTTGGGCGCGATCGGCAGCGAACTGGTGAGCAACTCGTACAGCAGCACGCCCAGGCTGTAGACATCGGACTGCACCGTGATCGCCTCACCCGCCACCTGCTCGGGTGACGCGTAGTGCGGCGTCAGCACACGCCCCTGCTCCTGCGTCAGCCCGGCCTCACCCGGTGCGGCTTCGAGCAACAGCTTGGCAATGCCGAAGTCCAGCAAATGCGCCTGCCCGTCTGGCGTGACCAGCACGTTCGACGGTTTCAGATCGCGGTGCACCACCAGTCGGCCATGCGCATAGGCCACCGCCTTGGCCACCTGCACAAACAGCCGCAAGCGGTCGCGCACGCTCAAGCCCTGCGCCTCGCACCAGGCATCGATGGGCTGGCCGTCGACGAACTCCAGCGCCAGGAAGGGCCGGCCGCGTTCATCGACCCCGGCGTCGTACAGGCGCGCGATATTCGGGTGCTCCAGCAGCATGCCGATCTCGCGCTCGCGCGCCATGCGCTCGGCCAGGCCCGCGCCCCAGGCCAGGCGCGGCAGTTTCAGCGCCACCTGGCGCTTGTAGGCGCCATCGGCCCGCTCGGCCAGCCAGACGCTGCCCATGCCGCCGCGGCCGATCTCGTGCAGCAGCCGGTACGGGCCGACGCGGTCGTCGGCGTGGGCCACGGCTTCGTCGGCGGCCAGCTTCGGCATGGCCTCCAGACTGTGGTCGGTGCCCATCTGCGCTTCTTGCGCCAGCATGTCGCGCAGCGCGCCGACGTGCCGCTGCAGCTCGGGCGGCAACGCAGTCAGCCAGGGCTCGCGCTCGGCGGGGGCAAGGGCCAGCGCCTCGTCGAGCAGGCGGCTGACGGTGGCGATGTCGGCGGGGTTCAGTGCCATGGTGAGAGGTAATCCTCGCTTCGTCCTCGTTCAGACGGATGGTTCAGCCAGAAGCGGACATCGCGGCCTGTCATCCGGCCCGGCGTTAACCCTTGAGCATCGCGCCCAGCAGCAGCCGCGCCTTGTCCCAGTCGCGCCGCACGGTGCGGTCGGTGATGTCCAGTGCCTCGGCAATCTCCTGCTCGCTGTAGCCGCCAAAGTAGCGCATCTCCACCACTTTGGCCAGGCGCGGCTCGGCCTGGGCCAGCATCTCCAGCGCCTCGTGCACCTGCAGCAGTTCGTCTTCGCCGGCGGGCACGTTGTCGATGATCTGGGTGTTGAGCGTCAGACGTTGCAGGTCGCCGCCGCGGCGTTCGGCCTGGCGTTCGCGAACGGCGTCGATGATGACCGAGCGCATCACGCGGCTGGCGTAGGCGAAGAAGGCGCGCCGGTCGTCGCTGCGCAACTGGCCGACATTGAGAAAGCGCAAGTAGCTCTCGTGAACCAGCGCCGTGGTGTCGAGCACGGTGTTGCGCCCGCCGTCGCGCAGGCGCGAACGGGCCAACTTGCGCAGTTCGCCATAGGCGGCGGCAAAAAGTGCGTCTTGTGCACCAGGCTCACCCGCGTTGACACGGCGTATCAGCTCGCTGATGTTGCCGATGTTGCTGCTGTCAACGTGGCTGTCAGTTTTGCTGGGGGCATCCATGGACTTTTTGCGCAGGTTGATCAGCCCATCTTAGGAGCAAACGCGGGCAACAGCCAGACGCGCGCGGCGGCGGGCGAGCCTGCCGATGCACGCCAGCCCGGCCAACAGCAGCGCCGTCACAGGTGGCTCGGGCACGGCGGCGGTGAGTGTGCCCACAAACGCCATGCCGTCGGTGACACCATTGCCTTGGACGAAGAAGTCAATGCTGTTAAGCCCGCTTTGGAAGCCGGTGTCGACCAGGGTCGGCGAGCCCAGGGCGTAGGTGGCACCGGTGGGCCAATTGCCGTTGATCAAGGACCCGTTGTTCAATCTGAACTTTGGCGTCCAGCTGCCGCGGCTTGCGAAGCCTTCGCCAGAGTCATCGGCTGCCCAGCGAAAGCTGAGTACCGCCGTGCCCGGGTCGTAAGCGCCAAGGTCGAAGGTCTGGCGAAAGACGAAAAAGGTCCAGTTGCCGACGCAGCAGAAATTCGTGCCGGTGCTGTTGTTGGCGATCCAACCCGTGCCGCCACTGTCGCGTCCTGCCACAGCGATTGCGGTCTCGAAGCCGCTTACGGGGAAAGAGGCCAGGTCGCCGTCAATGCCGCCCAGTTTCGTGGCCACCTGCCATTGCGACGGCTGAGATGTGGAGTCAAAGGGCAAGGTGTCGGCGCGGGCCGTCGCACCCGCGCTCAGCCAGGCACAAACCGCCAGGGCCAGCGTGGCAGCAGGCGCTTTGCATTTGTGTAACTGTTGCGGCCGTGCGTTTACTGAATTTGAATCGAAGAGCGAGTTCATCGGGAACCTCCATGAGTGGAAAGAACAAGGCCTCGCGATCAAACGGCTTGAACCTGGATTCAAGTCGTCGGCTTGGCCCGCGTGTGGTGCCACTCGCCAAACATGCACGAAGCGATACCACCCAAGCGGACGGAGTTCTCGCTCGAAAGCGGACACCGCCGTGCCGGCCGCTGGCCAGCGAAGAGTGCGGCTGCAGCTGTGCTAGTGGTGGTTACGAGCGCGGCTGCGGCATGGCTGCCGGCTGAAGCGCGACAGGCTGTTGCGCGTGTTTGGCAGCCAGCAAGGCGTCGGCCTGCCGGGTGTAGTGATCGGCGATGATGAGTTGGCTGCCGACAATCACAGCGGTGACGGCCAGCGAGGCCAGCAGGCTGGTGGTGCGGGCGATGATCGCTGGGGACTGGCGTGTGTTCATGATGGGCTCCTGGGCTTGGCTGGACAAGGAAGTGCAGATTTGCATGGCCTCCTTGTCTGACCGGACGCTGCCGGTGCGCCCAATCGGACATGAGCCAAATCTGAAGGATCTGCGCTGCTGTCCCGCACGGCCGCCTGCTTGACCGCCTGCCGTTGGCTGGGTGTCCGCTTTCGTTTGTGCGGGCAAACCCGCCGCGCCACGGTGTCCGGTTGTTCGAGGTCACTGCGTCCGTCCAGGCAGAGGGCGCTGCGGGGTGCCCCGAACCCGGAGAACTTGCCGTGAAGCCCAATGCCATCCAATTACGCCTGGCCCGGCTGCAACGCGAATGCGACGTATCGACCGCGCCGCTGCTGCTGATGTGCGCAGCATGTGCGGCACTTGTCTTGGTGGTGGCATTGGGCGGTCTAACGGACGAGACAAGCCCGGCGCAGGCCGTGGAGCCAAGCCAGCAGGTGACCCGAGTCGCCGTGTGAGGAAGTCGCTGGGTGCTTCTGTGCAGCGTCACCTTTGACGCTGGGCTCGGCGCTGGCTTGGCTTGCAGTCCGAGCGCGATGTGCTTGGGTGGATCGTCAAGGGGTGGTGATTGTGTGCTGAACTGAGCAAAGCCCAGCACGACCCTGCGCGTCATGGCACTCTTCTTCTCAATCTTGGTCACCACCACAGCGCCGATCTCTGCCGTGTTGGCCACATGCGTGCCGCCACAGGGCTGCAAGTCGACACCCTCGACTTCAAGCAAGCGCACACGGCCCAGGCCACGCGGAGGCTGCACGCTCATGCTGCGCACCAGGCCGGGGTTGGCGTCGAGTTGGTCTTCGCTGATCCAGCGGTGGCGCACGGGGTGGGCCTCGTCCACGAATCGCGCGATGCCGGCCGTCAAAGCTTCCTTGTCGAGTGGCTCGCTCATGTGAAAGTCCAGCCGCGCATAGCTGGCGGTGATGGAGCAGCCGTCCACGGGATGCGGCACCAGCGCGCACAGCAAATGCGTGGCGGTATGGAAACGCTTGTGCGCTTGGCGGCGCGCGGCGTCGATGTGGGCGGTGACACGCGTGCCCACCGCGAAGGCGCTGGTGTCGGCACCTGGCGTGGGCACATGCACGATGGCACCCGCCCGCTCTTTGTGTTTGCGCGTGTCAGCCACCACCCACACCGCGCCATTGCTCGCGGTGAGCGTGCCGGTGTCGCCCGCCTGGCCACCGCCCAGCGGATAAAACACAGTGCGGTCGAGCACGATGCCGCTGTCGTCCACCGCCACCACCGTGGCCTCGCAGTGCAGCAGCGTGGCGTCTTCGCGGAAGAGTTCTTCGGTCATGGTGTGGCGCTCTTTCTATCGCTGCCGCTGTCGCTGTCGCTGCCGCTGCGCAGTGTGACGGGGCCGCGCGGGGTGGCCAAGGTGGCAGTGAGCGCCACACCAGCCTCGGCCAGTACTTGCACCCCGCGCAGGCGCAGCACGTCTTTGGCGCGCGCCGGCACGCCACGCAACTCAAGCGTTAGCAAGCTGACGCCCTGGTCGGCCATGTGTTGCGCCGGGTGCAGGCCTTTCCACTGGATGAGTGTGGGCAGCGCGCCGCCACAGTTGAGCTGGCCGTCTTCACGCACCAGAATTTCCCACTCCAGGCGGCCCTGCGGCGTGTCGCGCCCCGCCGCCACTGGGTCGCCGG
>JANNEX010000589.1:0-3950 GCA_031379155.1 Rubrivivax sp. | reverse complement strand
GCTGAGCTTGCCGGCCACGTCGAAGCGGCCCGGCCCGGCGGCCTTGATGGCGCTGGACACAAAACTGGCCTGCGCAAACTTGGCCACGTTGAGCCAGGTGGGTTTGGGCACTTCGGCGTCAAGCTCGGGGCTGCCAAAACGTGCGCTGCCGGTGGCTATGGTGAAGTTGACACTGCCGCTGTCTGGCTTTTTCGGGTCGAGCACGATCTGCGCCGTGAAGCTGCCAAAGCGGCCTTCCACCGGCACGCCCATCTGCTTGGTGGTGAAGACGATTTCGCTGCCTGCGGCCACCAGTTGCGCTGGCTTGGGCTGGGCTAACGCGGGGTGCAAAAACGCGCCGCCCAAAGTGCAGGCCAGGCCGAGCGTGAGCTGCGGATGAAAATTCATGGTTTGCCTTTCGCGGCGCAGTTCAGGGGCGGCCAAAGCGCATGCGCGCCAACAGCGCGTCACGGTCAATGAAGTGGTGCTTGAGCGCGCCGGCCACATGCAGCGGCACCACCGTGGCCAGCGAGTAGGCCAGCCAGCGATGCAAGGGCTTGATCGCTTGGGCCAGTTCGCGGTTGGGGGTCACCCAGTCGGGCAGCGGCAGCACGCCATAAAGCACGACGGGAAAACCCGCCGCCGAGCTGTAGGCCCAGCCGGCCAAAGGCACGGCAAAGAACAACAGGTAGAGCGCCAGGTGCGCGCCTTGTGAGGCCAAGTGCTGCCAGCGTGGCATGGGCAACGCTGGCGGCGGCCGGTGACTCAGCCGCCACAGCAGGCGCAGCGCCGACAGCAGCAAGATCGTCATGCCGGCCCACTTGTGCCAGTTGTAGAGCTTCAGGCGCGTGGGGGACAGCGGCAGGCTGGTCATGTACAGGCCCACGCTCAGTGAAATCAAGATCATCAGCGCCAGCAGCCAATGCAAGCTGATGCTGACTGGGTGATAGCGGGTTTGGGCGCTGGTGCTCATCGTGGGCCGCAGTATCGGCGGCGTGGGCGCAATTCGGGTTCAGCGTTTTTGACCGTGGCAATCAAGGCATGAGAACACTGATGCTCAGCCTGACCGTAAGAAGAGGTGTGCGCTGGCCAGCGCCAGCAGGCTGGCCTGTTCACCTTGCAACAGGTGGTGGCGCAGCGCAAAGTCCAGCGTCACCAGCGCCGCGTCCACGGTCATTTGCCCGCTGGCCGCGCAGGCCAGCGCTTGTGGCATGGGCATGCACTCAAAGCCGGCGACTTCACCGTCCTGGTTGTGCGGTGTGGTGCCTTCGGGCAAGCGCACATCAAAGCTGTGCAGGTCTTCCAGTTGCAGGCCTTGCGCGATGTCGCGGTGCAGCCGTATGACGCGGCCCGGCTTGGCAGCGGCCATCTGATCGTGCGTCAGCCCGGCTTCTTCCCAAGCCTCACGCAGCAGGGTTTGATGCGGGGTTTGGCCCGCCGGCACACCACCGCCAATCAGGTTGTCCAGCAGCCCTGGGTCGGTGGCTTTGGTGGCCGAGCGGCGTGCAATCCACAGGTGCGTGGGCTGGCCTTGAAGGTTGGCGACATAACCGTTGGCATGCGCGCCCAGTGTCAGCGTGCCCCAGAACCTGCTTGCTGCACGTTCGGTGTGGGCCAGGGGCTGGCCGGTGGCGGGGTCGGTGATGGCAAAGAGTTCGTCGCGCCAGGCGCGCACGCGGCCCTGTTCGCGCAATGCGGCGTTGATGGTGGCCAGTGCTGCGTCGCGGTTTGTGGCGATGAGGTTCACCGTGTCGGCCTGATCACTTAGCCACTGTGGCCAGGCTCGCAGTGCTGGCAAATCGGCCTTGGCCACCGAGCCCACAGCCACGCCGTCAATCAAGAACGGCACACGCGCCGCTGCATCACGCCGCCGCGCGGCTGCCAGCGCAGGCCAGCTCATTTGTCCAGCGGCGTGAACTCGGCAAACAGCTCTTGCGCTTCGGCCAGTTGCGACACCTTGACGATGTCGCAGGCGGCACCAAAAGCCGCCCACATGGCGTGCACTTCAGGGTGGCTGTGTGCGGCTGCTATGGCTTTGGCCGATGCCCACTCAAACACTTCCACCAGTGTGCCGTCGGCCGCTTGCATGCTGATGGGCGCGCGGTCTGTGGCCAGGCCCAGGCGGCGCAGGTGCGGCACGTGGCCGCGCACCAGCTCAAGCAGCGCGGCTTCCTGGCCGGGCTTGGGGCGGTAGCAGGCAATCACGGGGCGTGGCACGTCGGTGTCGGCTTTGTGTTCGGCCTCAGCGCCCAGCACCAGGCGGTGCCCACCTGGCGCTTGCACGACGATTTCACGCAATCCCCATGGCTGGTTGGTGGGGGCCAGCAACACGGTCCCGCCAGCCGCCAAGACATGCGCATGCAGGCCGTCGATGTCGTGGCCCACATGCAGCCGCGTTTCGCCGCAGGGTGCGATGGCGCCGCTGTGCTGCTGCAAGTGGATGTAGATGGGGTCGCCCCAACTGCGGTCGCCCAATTTCACGCGGCCGTAGAAGACGGGGTCGCCGTGCAAGAAGTCGAGTTCGAAGCCCAACACGCCGCAGAACCAGTCGGCGGCCACGCGCACGTCAGGCACCGGCAGCACCGGCTGCACACCGTGGATTTGGTGCTGCTTGGCCAGCGCGGCCTTTGCGACGCTGCTCACGATCAAGCCGCCTGTTTCAGTTCACCACCGCGCCAGCGCTGCATCAACGCATCCCACTTCGGCCGCGCAATTTTCAGGTGACGTTCTTTGACGTGGCCGTAACCGCGTATGTCTTCGGGCACACGCGCAATGTCCGTGGCCAGGGCACGGTTGTCGGCGTTCAGCGTTTGCAGCAGCTCGTTGACGCAGGCTTCGTACTCGACGATCAGCGCACGTTCTGTCTTGCGTTCTTCGCTGCGGCCGAAGATGTCCAGCGCCGTGCCTCGCAGGCCCTTCATCTTGGCCAGCAGGGCAAAGGCGCTGCGCATCCAGGGGCCAAAGGGTTGTTTGATCAACTCACCCTTGTCGTTGCGTTTGGCGGTGAGTGGCGGCGCCAGGTGGTGCACCAGTTTGTAGTCGCCTTCAAACATGGCGGCGATCTTGTCGGTGAAGGCCTTGTCGGTGTGCAGCCGCGCCACTTCGTACTCGTCTTTGTAGGCCATGAGCTTGAAGAAGTAGCGCGCCACGGCTTCGCTCAAAGGGCTGCCGCCCAGCTTGGTCTCGGCCGCTTGCACTTTGTCCACCAAGGCCTTGTAGCGCGCCGCGTAGGCCGCGTCTTGGTAGCCGGTGAGGAAGTCCACACGCGTGGCCACCATCTCGGCCAGGCCGGGTTTTTTCACAAACTGGATCACGGCTTGCGCTTTGAACAGCGCCTGCACGGCAGCCAGGTCGTGCGCGCAATGCCGGCCCCATTCAAACGCGGCCTTGTTGTTGTCGATCTGCACACCGTTGAGCTCAATGGCCCGCATCAGCGCCGCCAAGCTCACCGGAATGCGGCCTTGCTGCCAGGCGTAACCCAGCATCAGCGGGTTGGTGTAGATGCTGTCGCCCAGCATCTGCACTGCCACTTGCTCAGCGTCAAAAGCGCCCACCAGCGCGTCGCCCACGCTGGCGCGCACGGCGGCTTCGCAGTTGCCACCGGGGAACTTCCAGTCCGGGTTATTCACGAAGGCGGCAGTGGGTGTGCCATGCGTATTCAATGCCACGTAGGTGCGGCCCTGCTGCATGACGGTCAACGTGTATTTGGCGGCGCCCACGATGCTGTCGCAGGCAATCACCAGGTCGGCCTGCGCGGTGTCCACCTTGGTGGTGTGAATGGCTTCGGGGCGGTTGGCAATCTGGATGTGGCTCCAGGTGGCGAGCCCTTTTGTGCCAGGCCACCGGCGTCTTGTGTGACCACACCCTTACCTTCCAAGTGAGCCGCCATGCCCAGCAACTGGCCGATGGTGATGACGCCTGTGCCGCCGACCCCACCCACCACAATGCCCCAGGCTTTTTCGGCCAGTGGC
>JANNEX010000451.1:0-4476 GCA_031379155.1 Rubrivivax sp. | reverse complement strand
CCGCTGCACGGCGAAATCAAACTGCCCGGCATGGCCAACACCTTCTACCGCGAAAGGGTTGACCAGCACCTGCGCATAGGCATGCGCGCGGTGGAGCTGCTGCGCCAAGAAAGACCCGGCAGCCTGCACAGCCGCAAGCTGCGCAGTTTTGCCGAGGTGGCGTTTCAGTAGGGCCGGCGCGGCATGAAGCCCAGCGTCCTGCTGCTGGAGGACGACACGGCGATTGCCGCCACCGTGGCCTTTGCGCTGGAGCGTGAAGGCTTTGTGGTGCAGCATGTGCTGTTGCTGCGTGACGCTGACGTTTTGGCGCGCCAGCAATGCCCCGCCGCAGCGGTGCTGGACGTGGGCCTGCCCGACGGCCATGGTCTGGATCTGTGCCGCCGCTGGCGTGCCGACGGCAACCCCGCGCTGGCGACCCTGCCCACGCTGGTGCTGACCGCACGCGGCGAGGAGATTGACCGCGTGTTGGGTCTAGAAGCCGGGGCCGACGATTACCTGAGCAAGCCTTTCAGCCCACGCGAACTGGTGGCGCGTGTGCGTGCATTGCTGCGCCGCGCCGGCATGGCGCGGGTGCAGCCCGAAGCTCACGGCCTGGTGCTCGACCAAACCGGCCAGCGTGTGCTGTGCCAAGGCCGCGCGCTGCCGCTGACGCGACTGGAATTTGGCCTGCTGAGCGAATTGATGCGCGCCCACGGCCGCATCCTGCCGCGAGAGCGCTTGCTGGACCGTGTCTGGGGGCCGTCAACCGAGGCTTCAGACCGCACGGTCGACACCCACATCAAGACCCTGCGCGCCAAGCTGCGCGAGGCCGGACCGGCGGCGGACGGCATTGCCACCCACCGGGGCATGGGCTACGCGTGGGCGCCGACCACAAAGCCATGAACGAATCAGCCCGGCGCGCCTGACATGCACCTGGGCCTGCGCCTGCTTTTCGCCTTCCTGGTCATCACCGGCGTCGCCGCGTTCTTTGTGCTGCGCGTCTTCGTCACCGAAATCAAGCCCAGCGTGCGCGAGGTGATGGAAGACCTGATGGTCGACAGCGCCAACCTGCTGGCCGAGGTGGCGGCGCCAGAGCTCTCACGCCTGGGCGCTGGCGCAACGCTGGGCGATGGGCCACTGGCCCTGGCGGTCAAGTCCTACTCACAGCGTTCGGTCGACGTGAAGATCTGGGGCCTGCACAAGACGACGCTGGATTTGCGTGTGGTGCTGACCGATGCCAGCGGCCGCGTCGTCTTCGACTCGGGTCCGCGCAGCGAAGTGGGCCAGGACTACTCGCGCTGGCGCGATGTGCTGCTGACCCTGCGCGGCGACTACGGTGCGCGCACCAGCCGCGATAGCGACGCGGGCGCGGTGATGTTTGTTGCCGCACCGGTGCGGCAAGGCCAAGCTGTCATCGGCGCCCTGGTGGTGGCCAAACCGATGTCGAGCATCGCACCCTTCATCGAGCGTGCTGAACGCAAGGTGCTGCAGGCTGGCGTCGCGCTGCTCGGCCTGTCACTGCTCATTGGCATTGCCGTCACCGGGTGGACCGTTCGTGCGGTGCGCCGCTTGCAGCGTTATGCCTTGGCCGCCGCTGACAGCGCCGAAGGCCCACGCCGCAACGTGCCGGCGGCGCCGCAATTGCCGGGCGAATTGGGTGAGCTGGCACGGGCCATGGAGCAGATGCGCCAGCGGCTGCAGGGGCGCGAACAGCTGGAGCACCATGTGCGGGCGCTGACGCACGAGTTGAAGAGCCCGTTGGCGGCCATACACGCCGCCGCCGAACTTCTGCAAGAACCACTGAGCGAGGCCCACCGGCGGCGGTTTGTGCAGCAGGTGACGGCGCAGTCGCAGCGGCTGCATCTGCTGGTCGAGCAGATGCTGGAGTTGTCCAAGATCGAAAGCCTGCAAGCCCCGCCGGCTGCGATGGCGGTGGGCTGGGCTGCACTCACCGACGCGGTGTTCGCCGAACAGCAGACGGCGCTGGACCACCGCGCGCTGCACTGGTCCTGGCGCACCCGCGATAGCGGTCCTGTGATGGCCGATCAGGATTTGCTGCGCTTGGCGATGTGCAACGTGCTGGGCAACGCGCTGAACTTCGCGCCCCAGGGTTCGGCATTGATCCTGAACCTGGAGCGGCTTGCTGACGGCCAACTCCAATGGTCGCTGCGCGACCACGGCCCTGGCGTGCCCGACTTCGCCTTGCCACGCCTGGGCGAACGTTTCTACGCGGCGCCCAGCAGCGAACGGCCAGAGCGCGGCAGCGGGCTGGGGCTGGCCATCGTGCGGCGCGTGATGTGGCTGCATGGTGGTGACCTGCGCTTCGAGGCGGCACAGCCAGGGCTGCGGGTGTTGCTCACGCTGCCGGCGGGTGCAAGTCGCGGCTGAACTTCACGCTCTCTTCACACAGCCCTTCGTCGCTTCACCGCCGCCGCGCAGACTGCCGCAGATTGAGCGCAGCTTGGGAGACGGTGATGAAATTTGCGTGGTTCGGGAAATTGGCCGCCATCGTGGCGACAGTGCTGGTGCTGTCAGTCGTGCTGCTGCGCATTGGCTGGCTGGTCAGCGAACGGCAAGGCTATCAATGGGAAGCCGTGCGCAGCGTGCAACAGTCGCATGCCGGTGCGCAAACGCTGATCGGCCCGGCACTGCAGCGCGACTGCAGCGAAGAGTGGACCGCGCCGGCCGGAGAAGGCAAAACCCGACGCATGGAAGCGATGCGCCGCGACTTCACGCTCGGCCTTGTGCCCAGCGTATTGGAGGTTGACGGCAGCACCCAAGCCGATGCGCGCTACCGCGGCTTGTTCAAGGTCAACGGCTATCAGGCTCAACTGCAGATGCAGGCGCGCTGGGACGAGCTGGCTGCGCTGCGACCGCAACGCGAGCATGCGGGCTCCAAGCTCAGCTGCAAGCCGGTCACGGTGTGGCTGGGCATCAGCGATGTGCGTGGCCTGCGCAGCGCCCAGCTGAGCACGGGTGCTGGTGAAGCGCTGACGGTAGAGCCTGGTACGGGTCAGGCCGCCGTTCCAAATGGACTTCAGGCGCAGTGGCCGGCGTTCGCCGATGACGGCAGCGTACCCGAAGCGGCACTGGCACTGCGCGTCTCGCTGCAACTGGTGGGCACGGCCCAGTTGAGCCTGGTGCCGGCCGCTGGGTCGACCCAATGGAGCCTGCGTTCGGACTGGCCACACCCTTCGTTTGGTGGACGCTTTCTGCCCGTGCAACGCGAGGTCAACGACAGTGGCTTCAGCGCGAAGTGGGCCGCCAATGCACTGGCCAGCTCGGCACCCCGCGCGGTGCTGAACGGCGCAGCCCCTTGCGCCGCGACATGGCAAGGCGAAGCCCCCAACTACGCGACGCCAGCAGCCGCAGCGAGCGAGGCCGCCAAGGCTTGCCTGGAGACCTTGGGCGTCTCTTTCATCGACCCCATCAACCCCTATTCGCTGAGTGACCGCGCCATCAAATACGGCCTTCTCTTTGTGCTGCTGACCTTCACCGCCGTGGCGCTGACTGAAGTCTTGGCAGCAGCGCAAGTGCGGCGCGTTCACCCTGCGCAGTACGCGCTGGTGGGACTGGCGCTGTGTGTGTTTTTCCTGCTGCTGCTGAGCCTGTCTGAGCACCTGCCCTTTGCCCAGGCTTACGGCTGCGCGGCTGCGGCGGTGGTGGTACTGCTGGGCGTGTACGCGCGCCACATGCTAGGGCGCGTGCGCGACGGTGCTGCGTTTGCCGCCGGCACTGCGCTGATGTACGGCCTGCTCTATGTGCTGCTGCTGCAGGAGCAGACGGCGCTGCTGATCGGTTCGCTGGGACTCTTTGTGGCCCTGGCTGCGGTGATGCTGCTGACGCGGCGCATGGATTGGTACCGCGTCACCCTCAGCGGGGTCAGCCAGAACCCCGTACCGACCCTGGCAGCGTGAGCGGCGAAGAGAGGCTATTTGGGCGCAGAAGCCGCAGCCTGCGGGTTGATCGTGATGCCGCGCTTCTTCAACTCAGTCACCAGCAACGCTGCATTGGCGTTACCCCGCTCGGCCAAACGCTGGGTGTCGGCCGCCAATGCATCCAGCGACGCACGCAGCTTGCCGGCGTTGTCCACCGTTTGCTGCTGCGTGGCGTGGGCGTTGTTCAGCGCCTCACGTTCGCTGGCCAGCAGATAGGTCTGCCAGCCCAGCACCACCAGCACGGCCAGGCCGGCCAGCAGCAAGGGCACGAAGGCGCTGTGCGGCGCGGCTGCGTGCTTGTTTGCAGCAGCCGACGTGGCAGCAGCCGCGGGCATGGCCACCACGGTCTTGGTGTCGGTTTGAGCGTTCATGTCTGCTGCCTCACTTGCGCGGTGCCGGCGCTGGCGCCGGCGCAGTCGGTGCATTCACCGTGTAGCTGATGCCATGCTGGGCCAGCAGGGACCGCACATCCTGATCGTTGTTGCGCGCACCCAGCTCAGCCAACGCGCGCACGATTTCTTTGTACAGGCCTTCAAGTTGAACCGACTGCTGCACATAC
>JANNEX010000584.1:0-6282 GCA_031379155.1 Rubrivivax sp. | reverse complement strand
CGGGCGGTCGAGGTCGAAGCTTTGTTCCGATCGTGGGCCGTCGGGCATGGGACTCAGTGGCGCCAGGCTGCCGGGCACGGTGATGGGCGCATCGCCGTTGATGAGCATTTCTGTGCGCGCGCTCTTCAGCGTGGGCGCCATGCGCTGGCTGGGTTTGACCAGGGCCTGGTCCACCGCGCGCAGCAGTTTTTGCAGCGTGATCGGCTTTTCCAAGAAGGCGCTGGCGCCTACCTTGGTGGCTTCGACGGCGGTGTCTATGGTGCCGTGGCCGCTCATCATGATCACCGGCATCGACAACTGGCCGCCGGCCGACCATTCCTTGAGCAGCGTGACGCCGTCGACATCAGGCATCCAGATGTCGAGCAGCACAAGGTCGGGGCGCAGCGATTCGCGCACCTGGCGTGCTTGCGCGGCGTTCTCGGCCAGCTCGACGGTGTGCCCCTCGTCGGTGAGAATTTCCGAGAGCAGGGCGCGGATGCCAAGCTCGTCGTCGACGACCAGAATAGTTGCCATGCGTCCCGATGTGGAGCTAGTGGAGCTGCGAAGTGTTGCCGCTGTGGGCCGGGTTGGCGCTGGCGTCGGGGCTGTGGGCCACGGTGCTTGCGTCACCCGCCACTGGGGCGGCAAAGATTGAAAATGATAACGAAACGCGCGCCCCGGTGATGGGGCCGTCGGCTTCGTCGCCTGCGCGCAGGTTGGCCACACGCAATCGGGCGCTGTGTTCGTCGGCGATTTTCTTCACCACCGCCAGGCCCAAACCGGTGCCTTTGGTCTTCGTGGTGACGTAGGGCTCGAAGGCGCGTTTGAGCACTTTGTCGGCGAAGCCGGGGCCGTTGTCGATGACGGTCAGGCGCAGCGCACGCAGCTCGCCTTGTTCGCCACGCGCCGCGCCGGTGATCAGCTCAACTTGGCCGTCAGGCCTGTCGGCCACGGCGTCCAGCGCGTTTTGCACCAGATTGTGAATAACCTGGCGCAGCTGTGTCGCGTCGCCCTGGATCAGCGGCAGGTCGCCTTCCAGGCGCGCCACCAGCAGGCCGTTGTCTTGCGCCTGGCCGTACAGCGCCAGCACCTCGCTGGCCAGTTGGTTGATGTCCAGCGGCGCCATCACGGCGGCGGGCAGGCGCGCGTAGTCGCGGAATTCGTTGACCAGGGTTTGCATCGCCTGCACCTGGCTGACGATGGTGTTGACGCTGCGCGCCAGCAGCGCCTGGTCTGCACCTTCGAGCTTGTGGCCCAGGCGGTGTTGCAGCCGCTCGGCCGAGAGCTGAATGGGTGTGAGCGGATTCTTGATTTCGTGCGCCAGGCGGCGGGCCACCTCGGCCCAGGCCGCGCTGCGCTGGGCTGAGACGACTTCGGTGATGTCGTCAAACACCATCAAGCGCGCGTTGCCGGGCAGCGTGGCGCCCCTGACCAACAGCGTTAGGGTGGTGCCGTCGCCGCGTTTGAGCTCAAAGCTGTCTTGCCACTGGTCACGCTCACCGGCTTCGGGGCTGGTGGCCAGCAGCTCGAAGCGCTGTTCCACGCGGTCGGAAAACTCTTGCAGGTCAGGCAGCTCAGACAGCCGTTTGCCGCGCCAGGCTGAGAGCGGCCGCTGCAAGATGCGCGTGGCGCCGGGGTTGACGGTGTCGATGTGGCCTTCGCGGTCGAACACCACTACACCTGCCGTTAGGGTGTCGAGGATGGTTTGCAGCCGCGTGCGCGCCGCTTCCAGCTGGCCCATGCCACGCTGCACCTGGCTGCGGGCGTCGGCCACTTGCGCCGTCATGTCGGCAAAGCTGCGCGTCAGGCCGCCGAGCTCATCACCGCTGGCAAACACCGGCTTGGCGGTGAGGTCACCGGCCGCCACCTGGCGCACGCCGTCGGCCAGCAGCAGCAGCGGCCGTGCCAGTTGGTTGCCCAGCACGATGGCCAGCAACACGGCGGCAAACACCGCCAGCACCAGCGTGAGTGTGAGCGTGCCGATATACATGCGGCGCAGGCTGTCGCGCGACAGCGCACGTTGCTGGTATTCGCTGTAGGCGGCCTGCACGGCCAGGGCATTCATGGCCAGGGCACGAGGCAGCGGCTGCACCACCATCAACAAGCGGTCTTCACCACCGCTGAGCGTGACGGCCAGGCGTGGCACGCGGGCCAGCGCCCGCACCCGCGGGCCGGCGCTGCCGGGGCCCAGCGACTCTTCGTCCAGCCCTTCCACCTGGCTGGCCGTGCCCATGCTGCGGGCGCTGCGCAGCAGCGTTTGTGTGGGTCGCTCTGGCGGGCCCGAAGCGGCGCTGCCACCGGCCGTCAGCAGCACCTGGCCGCTGGCCGTCAGCAGGCTGACTTCGCTGGCGCCGATTTGTTCGCGCAGGCGCTCCAGTGACAGCGGAACACCGCTGCTGCCCGCGTCAGTGAGACCATCAGCCAGGCGCTCTGCGCCGACACGCGCTTTGCCCACCAAGTCGCTGGCCAGCGCGTCCAGCGTGCCTTTGCCCAGCGCCAGACCGGCATCCAGCGCACCGGCCACACGCACGTCAAACCAGGCTTCAATGCTGCGTGACACAAACTGGTAGCTCACGGTGTAAATCACCAACCCCGGCAGCAGGCCCACCAGGGCAAAGATGCCGGCCAGTTTGAGCAACAGCCGGCTGCCGAATTTGCGGTGCCGCAAGCGCACCGCCAGGCGCAGGGTGACCAGGCCAATGACCAGTGCCAGCAGGGCCGCCACGGCAACGTTGATCCAGAACAGCCAGACGAAATTGCGCTCGTAAAAGCTGCCGTCGGGGTTGGAAAAACTCAGCACAAAAGCCAGCACCAGCGCGGCACCTGTGGCGGCCACGGCAGAGACGATCCAGGCCCAACGGGCGGTGCGTGACATGGCTGGTGTGCCCGTTGTCCGGTTCGATGTGGGGCTCAGGGATCGATCCTGAGCGTGCGGCTGGCACCCACCGCCCAGTCGCCCTGGCCACCCAGGCCAAACTGCATCGGGCCGGGCAACTGCGTGCTGTCCAGGTGGTAGCTGAACTCAAGGTAGTAGGCCTTGTCGCTGTCCAGCTGCGACAAATCGGCCAGCTTCCAGCCGCTGGCGCGCGACACCGCGCTGAGCGCCTCGGGCATCGATGCATAGGTCTGGTTCAGACCGCCCAGGCTGACGCGCCAAGCGCCCGTCAGCGGCTGAAAGGCCAAGCGCCAGGAACGCGACACACGTGCCACCCGTTCATCGCGCCAGTACCAGCGGTTGCGCAGCAATTGCGCTTCGGCCACAAAGTAGATGGGCACGCCGCGCTGCACGGCGTCTTCGACCGCCTTGGGCAGGTTCAGGCGCGCCACAAATTCGAGGTTCAGCGCGCCTTCAGCGCGGTTGGCCTTGAGCGTGGCCAGTTCCACCCCCTGCGACTGCGCCAGCAGCGGCCACCACAGCGCCAGCAGCAGCGCCGCGCCAGCAATCAAGCCCTGCAGGATGTGTCGGTGGACAGTGGGCACGGGCATGGCTGCTTTGGCGGCAAAACTTTCTGCTAGGTCTTGTGGCTAGGTCTTGTGGATCAGCGCGTAGAAGAAGCCGTCGTGCAGTGTCAAACTGCGGCCGGTGACCCCCTGCGCCGCATTGTCACGGCTGGGCAGCAGGTGTCCGGGGCTGGCCGGGTCCAGGCGCGCTTGACCTGGGGGCAGGCGTTGCATAAATGCGTCGATTTGCTGCTGACCTTCGGCCAGGAAGACCGAGCAGGTGACAAAAAGCAGCCGCCCGCCCGGGGCCAGCAGCGGCCACAGCGCGTCCAGCAACTGGGCCTGGATGCGCGCCAGGTTGTTGATGTCCTCGGCGCGGCGCAGCCAACGCACGTCGGGGTGGCGGCGCACGATGCCGCTGGCCGTGCAGGGCGCGTCTATCAGCACGGCATCGAAGGGCCGGCCGTCCCACCACGATTGGGGCTGGCGCGCGTCGCCGGCTTTCAGTTCGGCCCTGAACTGCAAGCGATTCAAGGTGTCTTGCACACGTGCCAGGCGCAGCGGGTCGCTGTCCAGCGCCAGCAGGTCCAGCTCGGCCAGTTCCAGCAGGTGCGCGGTTTTGCCACCCGGGGCGGCGCAGGCGTCAAGCACCCGCGCGGCTGGTTTCAAGCCGTTGCCAATGAGCAAGTGCGCAGCACGCTGTGCGGCGCCGTCCTGCACTGACACCTCGCCTTCGACAAAGCCAGGCAATAGCTGCACCGCACAGGGCTGGTCCAGCACCACGGCCTGGCCGCCCAGGGCGGGGTCGTCCACCACGCTGGCGGCGCGGCCCAGCGCGGCCAGGCGCTGCACATAGGCCTGGCCCGTGCCGCGCCGGGCGTTGACACGCAGCGTCATGGGCGGGCGCTGATTGGCGCCCAGCAGCAGCGCCTGCCAGTCTTGTGGCCAGTCGCGTTTGAGCCGCTCTATCCACCACAGTGGGTGGTTATACGCACCCACCGGTGAATGGCGCACAGCCTGCGCGATGGTTTCTTTTTCGCGCACAAAACGGCGCAACACGGCGTTGATGAAGCCGGCCGAGGCCGCTGCGCGCTGGCGTGCGGCGGTCACGGCCTGGTCAACCAGCGTGTGTTCGGCGTAAGGCGGTGTTTCGCCCGGCCACAGCAGGGCCAGCGCGGTGACCAGCAGTGCGTCCACGTTGGGCGGCGGTGTTTTGGGCGCCAGTTGCGCACGTGCTTCGCTGGCACTGCCCAGCCAGCGCAGGGCATGAAAGCTCAGGCTTTGCACGCCCGGGCGCAAGTCAGCGGGCACGCGGCTGATGATGTCGGTGAGTGAGCGGCCGGCGCGCACGGCTTGCACGGCGTCGGCGGTGTGCTCCAGCAGCCTTGACAGCGGTGGCGACGCGGCGGTGGGTGCCACGGCAGAAGAAGCAGAAAGTGCGGTCATGAGCCCAGTCTATGCGGCCAGCGCACAATGTCAGTCCAGTCACTGAGCCTTGCTGTATGGCCCGCCACGGAAATCCTTCTGATCCCGCAAGCACTGCCATCTTTCGCAGTGAAGAAGAGTTGGCCGCGCTGCCAGCGTCTGCGCGCATCCGCTACCGCGTCGTGGGCGCGGGCCGGCGCTACCACGCCAACGACAACATCGCGGCTTTTGTGCGTGACGGTGAGCTGGTGGAGCTCAAAGCCGAAGTGCAGGCCAAGCTGCAAGAAGTGCTGCACGCTTTGGTGATTGACACCGACAGCGACCACAACACCAATGAGACGGCCAAGCGCGTGGCCAAGATGTACATCGACGAGGTCTTTCGCGGCCGCTACGTGCCCATGCCGGCGGTGACCGAATTCCCCAACGTCGAGCGCCTGAATGAGCTCATGATCGTCGGCCCCATCACCGTGCGCAGCGCGTGCAGCCACCACATGTGCCCCATCTTCGGCAAGGTGTGGATAGGCATCCTGCCCAACGAGCACAGCAACCTGATCGGCCTGAGCAAGTACACACGCATCGCCGACTGGATCATGAGCCGCCCGCAAATCCAGGAAGAAGCCGTGACCATGCTGGCCAATGAGTTGCAACAGCGCGTGCGCCCCGACGGCCTGGCCATCGTCATGGAAGCCGACCATTTCTGCATGCACTGGCGCGGCGTCAAGGACACCGACACCGCCATGGTCAACAGCGTCATGCGCGGGGCTTTCCTCAAAGACGCCAACCTGCGCCGCGAATTTTTGTCCCTGCTGCCCAGAAGACAAGCTTAGAGGTCACTGAACATGCTAGTTAGACTCATTTACGCCAGCCGCGCTGCCAATGCCAGTGACCAGGACCAACTGGCCACCATCCTGCGCCAGAGCAAGACACGCAACCTGGGCCTGGGCATCACGGGTTTGCTGTGCCTGAGCGACGGCGTCTTTCTGCAAGCGCTGGAAGGCGGCCGCGCGGCCGTCAACGCGCTTTACAACCGCATCGTGGCCGACCCGCGCCACAGCGGTGTGCAACTGCTGTGCTTTGAGGAAATTGCCGAGCGGCGTTTTGCCGGCTGGAGCATGGGCCAGGTGAATCTGGCGCAACTCAACCCGGCTTTGCTGCTGAAGTATTCCGAGACCGCCGCGCTCGACCCCTTTGCCTTGTCGGGCAAGGTGCTGATGACGCTGTTTGATGACCTGGTGGCCACGGCGTCGATTGCCTGTCAGCCTTGAGCCGTGCTTGATGGGTCCGAAAGTGGCCAGCGCCCGCAGCGCGCTGTCCACATGATGCGGGCGTGACACCGCCCCTGCCACCCACCTTCAAATGCCTGCCGCTGGCCAACCTGGCCGCGCAGTCGGCCGAACAAATCAGCCTGGCGGCCGGGCCCATCATCGCCGTGCTGGC
>JANNEX010000441.1:0-2159 GCA_031379155.1 Rubrivivax sp. | reverse complement strand
CCGCCAGGCGTGGCCTTTGTGTCCTTTGATGAAACGGTGCCGGCGTTCTCGGCCATGGGCGCCTACGGCGGTGCATTGCCCACCGTCGAAGCCGGCCCCACAGGCGGCAGCGGCAACGCGCTCAAGATCGTCAAGCCGGTCTCGCCCGACACCTGGGGTGGCACCTTCTTCACCACGGCGACGATTCCTTTCACTACCGCCAACAAGCTCATTACGGCGCGGGTTTATGCCAGCAAGGCCGGCTCGGTGATCAAGTTCAAGGTCGAGGTGCCGGGTGGCACCAGCGTCGAAGTGGCCAGCGCGCCCACGGGTGCCGCCAATACCTGGAGCACGGTGAGCTGGGACTTCAGCGCTGTCAACCTGAGCAACCAGTACAAGATCATCGCCATCACGCCTGACGCTGACACCGTCACCAATGGCCAGACCTACTACATCGACGACATCACCGTGGCCGCCAGCCCGGTGGTGGCGGCTCCGCCACCGCCCGTGGCCACCACCATCGCTACGCTGGACGAAACCACGGCCGCGCTGACGGGCTTCGAGGGCTGTTATGACTCCTCCTTGGTCAACGATCCGGCGGGCGGCACCAACAAGGTGGGCAAGGTCGTCAAGCCCGGCAGCGGCGTGCCGTTTTACTGCGGCACCACCGTGGTCACGGTGCCTAACGGTGGACTTGCGCGCATAGCCTTCACGGCCACAGCCACCACGATGACGGTGCGTGTCTGGTCACCCGACGCGGGCATTCCTGTTCGCTTGAAGGTGGAAGACATTGCCGACGGCAGCAAGTCGGTCGAGACCGAAGCCACGACCATGGCGGTCGGCTGGCAGACCCTGACCTTCAACTTCGCCAATGCCGCCGCCGGCACACCGGTGTTGAACCTGAGCACCACCTACAACAAGGCCAGCATCTTCTTCCACTTTGGCACCGTGGGCAGCGGCAAGACCTACTACTTCGATGACCTGACGTTCGTCACCGGCACCGGCACCAACACCGTGCTGGCCAGCTTTGACGAGCGCAACTTTGACAACACGCAGTCTCAGCCCTCGGTCCTCAGTGGCTTTGGTGGCGCTGAAAACTCCACCGTGGTGGGTTACGCCGATGTCGGCGTGCCGGCCGATGGCACCAAGACGGGCAAGCTGGCCAAGGTGGTGAAGAACGCCGCTGAAGTCTGGGCCGGCACCTCGGTGCAGCGCAAGCCCAACGACGCCGTGCCAACCATTCCTTTTGCGACCGGCGCTACGCGCATGTCGGTGCGTGTCTACAGCGCCTACCCGGGCATGCGGGTGCACCTGAAGGTGGAGCAGTCGGGCCGCCCAGACTTCAACAGCGAAGTGGATGCTTTCACGTCGCTGACCAACACCTGGGAAACGCTGTTCTTTGACTTCGGGCCCAACGGCAAGCACTTTGTGCCCAGCGGCCCTGGACCCAACGGCTACATCACCGACCCCAACAGCACGGCCTACCGCCCGACGTCGCAGTTGGACGTGAGCAAGACTTTCAACAAGGTCAACATCTTCTTCGACTACGGCCTGGGCGACGCGGGCTACGACGCCATGCCCGGCACACGCAACTACTACTTCGACGACGTGAGATTCATCGGCCCCTGAATCACCGGCTCTGCGCCGCGCGCGGCAGGCAGTGTCGGGCGCGGCTGCTGTGTACGGGGTGCCTTGGGGTCCCCGTTCTTGCTTCGAACGGGACACATGCTCCACCTGCACCGTCCTCGCCCATCCGCGCACATTGACAGCGCCGCAGCGCCCACGCTGTGCAGCGCCTTGAGGCCGCGTCTTGGGCGAGCGGGTCTGGCGCGCGCGGCCTGAGCTGATGCCAGGCGCAGCCATGCTCGAAGAGCGCACCCAGAAGACTGCTTTTTTCAGCGCGCCACAGTCAGTGACGTCGCTGGTGGCGGCCTTGCTGGAGCCCAGCATCGCCGTCCTGGCCTACCTGCTGGCCACGCTGGCCTTCGAGCAACCCGTCGTGCGCTCAGACTTGGCGTTATGCGTACTGCTTATTGCGCTGACTTTTCCGGGGCGCAACCGCTTCAAGACCCCCTTGCTGGTGGCCGGCGCCGAAATCATCACGGCCTGGGCCGTCACTTTGGCCACGCTGTGGTTGTGTGCCTACGCCACCACCAGCCTGCATTTTTTCAGCCCGCCCG
>JANNEX010000408.1:0-6474 GCA_031379155.1 Rubrivivax sp. | reverse complement strand
GAGCGCGCCCACGCCCTGCCAAGTCACGCAGTGGCTGGCTCCGTTGGGCGCGCAAGTGCACAGCGGCCAACGCCTGGCGCTCTTGCAGCCTGTGCTTGACGCCTTAGCCTCGCCGCAAGCCAGCCCGTCAGCCGAATCAGGCCCTCGCGCCGACCTGCAAGCCGTGCTGGCTCGCCACGCGCACACGCTGGACGCTGCACGCCCTGCAGCCGTGGCCGCGCGCCACGCACACGGCCAGCGCACAGCGCGCGAAAACATCGCCGCGCTGTGTGACGATGACAGCTTCATCGAGTACGGCGCACTCGCCGTGGCCGCACAAAGCCAGCGCCGCAGCGCACAGGACTTGATCGTCAACACACCGGCTGACGGCCTGGTCTGCGGCACCGCCAGCGTCAACGCCGCGCACTTTGGCTCTGGGCTGTCGCGCACCGCCGTGCTGGCCTACGACGCCACCGTGCTGGCCGGCACGCAGGGCTTTCGCAACCACCAAAAGACCGACCGCTTGCTGGGCCTGGCGCTGCAAAACAAGCTGCCCGTCGTGCTGTGGGCCGAAGGCGGCGGTGGCCGGCCCGGCGACGTGGACATGCCCATCGTGGCCGGCCTGCATGTGCCCACCTTCGCCAGCTTTGCGCGCCTGAGCGGCCAAGTGCCGTTGCTGGGCATCGCGGCCGGATACTGCTTCGCGGGCAACGCCGCCTTGTTGGGCTGCTGTGACCTCATCATCGCCACGCGCGCCAGCCACATAGCCATGGGCGGCCCGGCCATGATCGAAGGCGGTGGGCTGGGTCTGTTCAAGCCCGACGCCATTGGGCCGGCGGCGGTGCAGCAGGCCAATGGTGTCATCGACGTGCTGGTGGACGACGAAGCCCATGCCGCTCAAGTCGCGCGTCAGGCTTTGGGGTTTTTCCAAGGCAGCTTGGCGTTGTGGCAAGCGCCTGATGTGGACGCCCTGCGCGACGTGGTGAGCGCCAACCGCCTGCGTGTTTACGACATGCGCCGCGCCTTGCACGCGCTGTTTGACAGCGCCAGCGTGCTTGAATTGCGCGCCGGTTTTGGCGTTGGCATCATCACCGCGCTGGCGCGTATCGAAGGCCGCGCCTTGGGCGTGCTGGCCAACAATCCGGCGCACCTGGGCGGCGCCATCGACCCAGCCGCTGCTGACAAGGCCGCGCGTTTCATGCAACTGTGCAATGCCCACGGCCTGGCGCTGGTGAGCCTGATCGACACCCCCGGCTTCATGGTCGGCCCCGAGGTGGAGGCCCATGCGCAGGTGCGCCACGTCAGCCGCATGTTCGTCGTGGGCGCTGCGCTGCGCGTGCCGTTCTTTGCTGTCGTGCTGCGCAAAGGCTACGGCCTGGGCGCCATGGCCATGGCCGCTGGCGGCTTTCACCAACCCGACGCCACGGTCGCCTGGCCCACGGGTGAATTTGGCGGCATGGGCCTGGAAGGCGCGGTGCGCCTGGGTTATCGCAAAGAGCTGGCGGCCGCACCCGACGATGCCGCGCGTGAGGCGCTGTTTGCGCAGCTGCTGGCCAAACAACATGAAGCCGGCAGCGCCATGAACATGGCCGCCACGCTGGAGATAGACGCGGTGATAGACCCAGCGCACACGCGCGACTGGCTGCTGCGTGCACTGGCTGGCGCGAAGACACGCGCTGCGGCGGCGCGATTCATCGACACCTGGTGAGCGCGGCGCGAAGGCTAGTACTCCGGCGCAGGGATTTCGGAACATGATGAAAGCGATGGATTCGGCCCGAGGGCAAGGCGCAAACCACAGCAATGCCCAGAGGCATTGCGAGGACTTGCAACGCAGCCATCGGGTCGAAGACGCGCTTTCATGTTTCGAAATCTCTGGGTCGGAGTACTAGACTGAACCTTCGCGGTTTTAGCGCGCTTCGCAAACCTTTTTATCGGCTTGAATATCCGCTTGAATATCCGCTTGAATATCCAACAGCGCTAGAGTCATCAGGTGCTCAGCAGAGTAGAAAGCTTGGTTCACGGCGAGCAGCCTTTAGAAAAGGAGCAAAAAATGCAGCCAGGAAAGATCAAGTTGATCAATACGGGCACGACGAATCCCGGTGGATTTGCCCAAGATGTTGCGGTCTCGGATGAGAACAGGCTCTATCGATTTACCAACGATGGCGCCAAGAATGGTGGGCCGGGTCTAATGAGAATTCGAGTTTCCAAGTCCGTTGGCTGGTGGGCCGTGATCTCGGTATTCGACTTGGAAAGTGGCAGGTCCGTTGATCTGCGCGGCTCATCCTTCAGAGTCACTGCATTGACCAGTCTGGAACTGTTTGGCAGCTACGACGTCATTTAAAGGCGTCTTCTGCGGGCGCTGAGGATAGGTTTTTCAAACGCCCCTTATTCCTTCCGCATGACACCCCGGACATGGCACCCGCGCCAGACATCACGCCTATGATTCGGGCCCCCGAGGTGCACGGAATGGGTCCAGCGCCCGGCAACCAAGAGGAGCCTCACATGGCCAAGAAACCAACCGAATCCGGCGTTTACCGCGTCACCGAGATCATCGGCACCAGCAAGGAGTCCTGGGAAGCTGCGGCCAAGAACGCGGTCGAGACCGCCGCCAAGTCGCTGCGCGATCTGCGCGTGGCCGAGGTCAGCAAGCTGGACATGAAGATCGAAGGCGGCAAGGTCGTGGCCTACCGCGCACGGGTCTCGCTGTCCTTCAAGTACGACGCCTAGGAACGTGGGCGGCAGAAGATCGTCGGCTGCAACGCGCGAGAAACCGGCACCGCTGGGTATCACCTCCGGCGCCCTGGGGGCAAGCCCAGGGCTTGTCGGCGCTGCCCAGCGGTACTCGGTTTTCGCACGTTTCGCTTCGACGCCTTCTGCCGCCCACGCTCCTAGTCGATCCGAGGCCCGTCAGCCCGAGGGCCAGGATGGTGAGGCCGCATCACGGCCATTGGGTCGGCCAGCAAGAAGGCCGCACACACCTTGGCCAGCCGGCCGGCCGGGTTTGGCTGCCAGGCGGTGCGGGTTGACAAGGTCCATCGCCACCCGCAGGTTGATGGGCTTGCCGCCGCAGCCGGCCACGGGCTCCAAGTCGGCTTTCTCAAAAACGTCGTGATGGATGTCTGATGCGGCACCAGCGCGGCGAAAGCTGGGTCATACCAGCAGCAAAGCCATCACGCGCCATGGGCGAGCGAAGGCTGCAAGCAAGGTCATGGCGCAGCTAGGCTTTCCCCGCTGGACAGCCACGCAAAGCCCGTGCGCGCGGGCTGCTGCTCGATGAAGGAACCCTGGCGCGGTTTAGACGCGGTTCAGACGCGTTCAGTGCGCGATCAACGCCAGCCGGTGGTCAAGCCTTGGCGTCGTTGAGCTTCCAGTCGTAGTCCAGGAAGCCCACTTCAAGCGTGGCGGACTTGACGCGTTCGCGATCGGCCGGTGCATCGGCCAGCTGTGTGGCGTAGCGCGCGGCAAAAGCGCCCAGGCTGCTGATGCCTTTGTAGCCCAACTTGAAGTCGCCGCCGTACCAGTCGAAGATCTTGCTCAGCATGAGCTTGTCGCCCTCAAAGCGGTTGCGGCTGCGGTCGCTCATGAAGCGCCTGGCTTGCTCTTCCAGTTGTGCCTCGAGCTTGTCGGCGACAAAGGCTTCCTCGCGCAGCATGGGGCAGCCGATGCTGGCGCAATTGACGGCGAAGTGCACACGCGGGTCGTCAAAACGGCCCTTGGCGCGCAGCGTGTCGTGTTCGATGTTGTCCAGCGACATCTCGGTGCCCAGCAGCTTGATGAACTTGGGCTTCCAGGGGTTGGACAGCAGCGTGCCCAGGTCGCGGATAGAGGCCAGCTTGGGATAGCGCGTGAGGATCAGCTCCACCGTGAAGGCGTTGTAGGCGTTGATCAGGAAGGCCATTTGCTGCGGCTTGCTGAAGGCTTCAAAGGCCGTGGCGCTGATGGCTGAGAGGCCATCGGTGTAGGCCTTGAGCGCGGCGCGGTCACTGGCAAAACCGGCATAACGCACCTGGGACGCTTTGCCGCCGTCCAGCAGCACGACGTGTTTTTTCAGCAGCGCGGTCCAGGCGGCGTGGCTGTGGTCCACCGCCTGGGCCTGGGCGGCCATGGGCAAAGCCAGGGCCGACAGGGCATACAAGGCCTGGCGGCGGTTCAGGCCCAGGGATGAGGATGGGGATGAAAGATTCATGGTGGCGTTCCGACAGGGCAGGGGTGAACAGTCAACGTGGCAGTGGTCGCTTGGGTTGGCCTGGGTCTTACAGGCATCGTATCCGCAGCGCGGCTGCCTTTGCCCTCGTAGCAGTTACAGTGCGCGCCACCATGGAACCGCTGGCGGCACTCAGCCCCTCACCTGATGACACCGGCGCCGTCGCGCGCCTGGGTCTGCGCGTGCAAGCCAGTGTCAAAGAGGCGCTGACCACGGCCACCTTTGTGGGTGAAGTGCTGCTGGCCACGGCGCGCCTGTTTCGTGGCAAGAGCGGCATGCGCTGGGCCGACCTGGTGCGCCAGATCGACCTCACCGGCCCGCAGAGCCTGCCCATCGTGGCACTCACTTGCTTCCTGGTCGGCCTGATGCTGGCCTACATGGGCGGCGCGCAACTGGACAAGATGGGCGCCCAGGTCTACATCGCCGACATCGTCACCGTGGGCATGGTGCGTGAACTGGCAGGCCTCATGACCGGCATGATCCTGGCCGGCCGCGTGGGTGCTTCATTCGCCGCGCAACTGGCCACCATGAAGGCCGGTGAAGAGATAGACGCGCTGCGTGTGCTGGGTGTCGACCCCATAGACCACCTGGTGATTCCGCGCCTGCTGGCGCTGGTGCTGGTGGCGCCGCTCATCCTGGCCTACGCCGCGCTGGTGGGTGTCATGGCCGGTGCCTTGCCTGCCATCTGGGTCTACGGCGTGCCGTCCAACGAATACTGGGTGCAAAGCTTCAACGCGCTGACCTGGACCCACCTGTGGATAGGCGTCTTCAAGTGCACGCTGTATGCCGCCCTGCTGTCACTGGCCGGCTGCCGCGAAGGCCTGCACGCCGGGCGCGACGCGCAGGCCGTGGGCCTGGCCACCACCACGGCGGTGGTCAAGGGGCTGGTGTGGATCATTGCGGCGGCCTGCGGCACCACGGTGATGTTGCAGGCCCTGGGGTTTTGATGACGGACAACACGGTGCCCATGGTGCAGGCGCTGGGCTTGACCGTCGCGCACGGCGCGCAGATGGTGCTGCACGACGTGAGTTTTGAAGTGGCACGCGGTGAAGTGCTGGTCATCCTGGGCGCCAGCGGCAGTGGCAAGAGCTCGCTGCTGCGTGACCTGATAGGCCTGGAGCCGCCCGCCAAGGGCCAGGTGCTGATTGAAGGCCAAGACCTTTACGACGGCGAAGAAGCCACGCTGCAACGCTTGCGTCGCCGCTTTGGTGTGATGTTTCAGGCGGGGGCCCTGTGGAGCGCCATGAGCGTGGGCCAAAACGTCATGCTGCCCATGCAGATGTTCACGCCGCTGCGCGGTGCTGAACGTGAAGTGCAGGCGCGCGCCAAGCTGGCGCTGGTGGGCCTGGACCACGCATTTGATTTGATGCCCGCCCAGTTGAGCGGCGGCATGCGCAAGCGCGCTGCGCTGGCGCGTGCCTTGGCGCTCGACCCCGCGCTGCTGTTTCTGGACGAGCCCGGTTCGGGCCTGGACCCCGTCAATGCGACCAGGCTGGACGCGCTGATACTGCGCCTGCGCGACGAGCTGGGCACTTCGCTGGTGGTGGTTACGCACGACATCCACAGCGCCTTTGCGGTGGCAGACCGTGTGCTCTTCCTCGACGACATTGAAAAGACCATGACTGCGCTGGACACCCCACAAGCCTTGCTGGACCACGGAGCGCCGCGTGTGCGGGAATTCTTGCAACGTGGCCACAGCCTGCCCAAAGCTGAGCAGGCCCACGCATGACACCACGCCCGAATGCCGTGCGCATAGGCCTGTTTGCGCTGGCCGGTGTGGCGCTGCTGGTGGGTGCCGTCGTGGCCGTGCTGGGCGCGCGCATCTTCAAGCCCAGCGAACAGGCGGTGATGCATTTCAGCGGCAGCATCTACGGCCTGCAGGTGGGCTCGCCGGTGGTCTTTCGCGGCCTGCGTTTGGGCAGTGTGCGTGCGCTGGGTTTGAACAAACTCGATGGCCGTGTCGCCGTGCCGGTGCTGGCCACGTTGGACCGCAGCATGCTGCAAACCCTCAGCGGCGCCAGCCAAGACGATGCGCTGGCCACGCTGGTGCAGCAAGGCCTGTCGGCGCAGCTGTCGACGCAGAGCCTGCTGACGGGACAGTTGTACGTTGACCTGGACTTGCGAGCCGGTGGCAAAACCGCGCAGCGCAATGCCGCCGGTCTGGTGGAAATCCCGACCACACTGACGCGCTTTCAAAGCCTGCAAGAACAGCTGGACCGTGTCGACATCACGCGCATGTCGCAAGACCTGGGCGCCACGCTGGCAGCGGCGCGCGGCCTCGTGGCGGGGCC
>JANNEX010000398.1:0-2522 GCA_031379155.1 Rubrivivax sp. | reverse complement strand
CATCACCTACACCGACCGGCCACCTATAGCGAGCAACGCGCGCATCACCTCGATGGCGCGAGTGGGCAACCGCAACCCGCCGGCTGACCCCGGCCTGCCGCTGGAGTTGCGTACCGCCGTGCAGCGCAACCCCGTCACCCTGTACACCAGCCCCGACTGCCAGCCCTGCGACGCCGGACGCAAGTTGCTGCAAGCGCGCGGCGTGCCCTACAGCGAGAAGCGTGTTGTCACCGAAGACGACGCCGCCGCACTGGAGCGCTTGGTGGGTGGGCGCAGCATTCCTGCATTGATGATTGGCGCGCAACCCTTGCGCGGTTTGTCAGAGACCGACTGGGCGGCCTACCTTGACGTGGCCGGCTACCCGCGCGACAACAAACTGCCACGCGGCTGGCAGCCGCCCGAAGTCACGGCCTTGGTCGAACGTGCCACGCCTTCTGCCAGGGCTCAGGCGCCGACGCCTGCGCCGCGCAACGAGCCACGCAGCGAAGACGCGCCAGAGCCCGCGCCCACTGGCAACATCCGCTTCTAAGCACCCGGCTGCGCCCTGGGTGGGCCGCGCAAACCGCGCAACAGCCAAGAGCCACCGCCCACGCCCGCACCCACTACCCAGAACAGCAGCGAAGCACCGGCCAGCGCGCCTGTGGCGCCAAAGAGCAGCGGCATGGCGGTGCTGGCCATATTCATGATCATCGACCGCAGGGCCAGCGCTTCGCCGTGGCGTTTGTCGGGTGTCAGGTGGTGCAGCATCGACAGCACCATGGGCTGCACGCTGCCCAAGCTGATGCCCAAGAGCGCCGCGCACAACCCCATCAGCCACGCATTGGGCGCCAGCGGGT
Source organism: Rubrivivax sp. (assembly GCA_031379155.1). Classification (GTDB taxonomy): domain Bacteria; phylum Pseudomonadota; class Gammaproteobacteria; order Burkholderiales; family Burkholderiaceae_C; genus Rubrivivax. Next base: position 1,686 of record JANNEX010000398.1, on the reverse strand, counting down.
ACGCCGCAAACACCAGCGCTGTGCCCAGCATGGCCGCGCGCAGCACCGTGAGTTCGCTCATGCGGTGAGCCAGGAAAGGAATCACCAGGCGCACCAGCGTCACTGTGAGCGTGAAGCTGCCCAGGATGAGGCCGATGGTGGACGCGTTGAAGCCGCGTTCATGGCCCAGCACGGGCACGGCAAAAGTGTGCACGTCCCAGCACATCGAAACCAGCATGTTGACCGTCAGGAAGCGCTTGAAGCCCGGCGCCTTGAGCAAGTCCCACGCGGTGCGCCCCTTGACATCAGCCGCCACACCGGCCACCGGCATTTGAGGCACCTGGCTTGCGAGCAGCAGCGTCAGCAACGGTAGCAGCAACAAAAAAACGTAGGCGGCACGAAAGCCAAAGCCGTCGATCAGGAAGCCCACCGCCACTGGCCCGACGACGTTGGAAAACGAAGGCGCCACACCCAGCCAACTGAAGATGCGCACACGCTCGGTGCTGTCGCGCGCAGCCAGGCCGGCGGTGCGCTGGATGGTGAGCATGCCGGTATTGCTGCCTGCGCCCATGGCGATGGCCGCTGCGCACAGCAAGCCAAAGTGCAGCGGCCCTTGCACCCAGGTGGACAGCACCGCGAGCACACCGCCCAGCATGCTGACGCTGGCCGCCAAGTAGACCGGCTTGTGATATCCCAGTCGGTCAGCCAGACGGCCCGCATGCAGCGCAGTGACGACTGGCGCGGCGGCGAAGAGGGCCAACAACAGGCCCACCGTCCAGGCGCTGTAGCCCTCGCGCAGCGCTTGCAGCGGTGCGGCCAGGCGCAGGCCGGCCATTGCCGCATGCATGCCCAACTGCCCCACCACCAAGGCCAGCAGCACGCGCGGACTGGTCGCGCTGGCCGCCGGCACAACTTCATCAGCCATCCGGTGCTTCTTCTTCGGCGTCAGCCACCAGGCCTGGCAAGAGTTCTGCCGTGCGTGTCTCGGGCAAGGCTTCCACGCTTCGCAACTGGCGCACCATGGCGCGCGTGCGCACCTCGGCTTTGCCGATGGTGTCGCCTGCTTCTTCGAGTTTTTTCTTGGTGCGCGCCAGCACGTCGCCGAACTTGGAAAACTCGGTCTTCACCGCGCCCAGCACTTCCCACACTTCGGACGAACGCTTTTCCAGCACCAGGGTTCGAAAGCCCATTTGCAAGCTGTTGAGCGTGGCCAGCAATGTGGTGGGCCCGGCCAACATGACCTTGTATTCACGCTGCAAGGCTTCGCTCAAACCCGGGCGGCGCAAGGCCTCGGCATAGAGGCCTTCGGTGGGCAAAAACAGAATCGCGAAATCTGTCGTGTGCGGCGGCGCCAGGTACTTGTCGCGGATGCTCTTGGCTTCCAACCGCAGCCGGGTTTCGATGGCTTTGGCGTGCACTTCCATGGCCGGCGCGTCGGCGCGTTCGTGGGCGTCAAGCAAACGTTCGTAGTCTTCGCGCGGAAACTTGGCGTCTATGGGCAACCACAGCGGCGCTTCACCGTCGGCGTGGCTGCCACGGCCTGGCAGCTTGATGGCAAATTCCACCCGCTCGTTGCTCATCGGCACCGTGGCCACGTTGGTGGCGTACTGCTCGGGCGTGAAGACCTGCTCCAGCAAACCCGCCAGTTGCACTTCACCAAACACACCGCGCGTCTTGACGTTGGTCAGCACGCGGTTGAGCGAGCCC
>JANNEX010000382.1:0-5885 GCA_031379155.1 Rubrivivax sp. | reverse complement strand
AACGCCGATCTTCATGCGTATTTGATTGATGAAGATGACCATGGTGTTGGTCTTTTTGATGCTGCCAGTCAGCTTGCGCAGCGCCTGGCTCATCAGGCGCGCTTGCAGGCCCGGCAGGCTGTCGCCCATTTCGCCTTCCAGTTCGGCCTTGGGTGTGAGCGCGGCCACAGAGTCAATGACGATGAGGTCTATGGAGCCAGAACGCACCAGCGCGTCGACAATTTCCAGCGCCTGTTCACCCGTGTCGGGCTGGCTGATGAGCAGGTCTTGCAAGTTGACGCCCAGCTTTTGCGCGTACTGGATGTCCAGCGCGTGTTCGGCGTCGATGAAGGCCGCCGTGCCGCCGATCTTTTGCATCTCGGCAATGACTTGCAAAGTCAGTGTGGTCTTGCCCGACGATTCAGGGCCGTAGATTTCAACCACACGGCCGCGTGGCAGGCCGCCCACGCCCAGCGCGATGTCCAGGCCCAGCGAGCCGGTGGAGACGACCTGGATGTCCTCAATCACCTCGCCAACGCCCAGGCGCATGATCGAGCCCTTGCCGAATTGCTTTTCAATCTGCGCCAGCGCGGCTTGCAGGGCCTTGGCTTTTTCGGCGTTCAGGGCTTTGACGGGTGCGTCCATGAAGATCTCCAGGTGGGAAGGCTTGATGGCGATTATGCGGCACAAGCTGGATATGCGTACAGTCCTTTTGGGGTAACTCCTGGGGCTGCCCCCGGCAGTGGGTGTTGTCGGCGTCCAGCCCACCTGGGTGGCAGGCACTCCTAGAATCCGGCCCACCCCCACAGCCCAAGCAAGAGGCCCAACCAAGAGGCCCAACCAAGAGGCGCAGGGGCCAACGCCAGCCCCGGCGCAGGAGACACCCAGATGCGAATCCTCATTGCCGAAGACGACCAGGTCCTGGCAGACGGACTGCTGCGCTCGTTGCGCGCCGCCGGCTACGCAGTCGACCAAGTGGGCAGTGGCAGCGAAGCCGATGCGGCACTGACCGCGCATGCTTTCGATCTGGTGATCCTGGACCTGGGCCTGCCGCGCATGCATGGTTTCGATGTGCTGCGCAAAGTGCGCCAGCGTGGCAGCGCGGTGCCAGTGCTCATCCTCACAGCGGCCGACAGTGTGGAGCAGCGTGTCAAAGGCCTGGACCTGGGCGCGGATGACTACATGGCCAAGCCCTTCTCGCTGCAAGAGCTGGAAGCGCGTGTGCGTGCGCTGACCCGGCGCGGGCTGGGCACGGCGTCGCACCTGCTCAAACACGGCCCGCTGACCTTTGATGCCACCGGCCGCGTGGCCTACATCAACGACCAATTGCTGGACCTGTCGGCGCGTGAACTGGGCCTGCTGGAGGTGCTGCTGCAACGTGCCGGGCGCCTGGTCAGCAAAGACCAGTTGGTCGAACGCTTGTGTGAGTGGGGCGATGAGGTCAGCAACAACGCCATCGAGGTTTACGTGCACCGCCTGCGCAAGAAAATCGAACAAGGCCCGGTGCGCATTGCCACCGTGCGCGGCCTGGGCTACTGCCTGGAAAAAATCGTCGGCTGAGCAGCGCGGCCTGCCGGCCGTGCCCGCCGTAAGCCCACGCCACGCCGGCCCCAAACCCAGCCCATGCCCAAGGCCCGGCCACTGCCCGCGACCCAAGAACAGCGTTCGCTGTTCGGTGAAATCCTGGACTGGATGCTGGCGCCGCTGCTGCTGCTGTGGCCCATGAGCCTGGCGCTCACCTGGTTGGTGGCGCAGGCCATTGCCAACCGCCCCTATGACCGCGAATTGGCCGACATGGTGCGCGTGCTGGCACGCCAGGCCAGCGTGCAGGTGGCCGAAGGCAAACACCCGGCCGTGACGCAGCGGCGCGAGCTGGAACGCACCGCCATGGCCTTGCTGCGCTCTGACGACGCCGACGCCGATGACGTGTACTTCCAGGTGCTGGGCAAACAGGGCGAACTGGTGGCTGGCGACCCGCGCCTGAGCCTGCCCGCAGACGAAGCCGTCAACCCAGGTGCCACGGTGCGCTTTCGCGACGACCTGGTGGCCGACGAGCCGGTGCGCGTGGCCTGGCTCAGAACGGGCGCTGCGGGCGCCGCGGGCACCGTGGGTGGCATGCCCGGCCAGGACCAGGCCCTGGTGCAGGTGGCCGAGAGCATGGGCAAGCGCACGCGCCTGGCCACCGAGATCATCAAAGGCGTGTTGCTGCCGCAGTTTGTGATCTTGCCGCTGGCCGTGATGCTGATCTGGTTTGCACTGGCGCGTGGCATACGCCCGCTGGCCGAATTGCAGCAACGCATTCGCGCACGCGACAACACCGACCTTAGCGCCATCCCGGTCCAGGATGTGCCTGACGAAGTGGCGCCGCTGGTGCACGCCATCAATGATTTGCTGCAACGCCTGGACGGCTCCATCGCCAACCAGCGCCACTTTCTGGCCGACGCCGCACATCAGCTGAAAACGCCGCTGGCGGGTTTGCGCATGCAAGCCGAATTGGCCACGCGTGAGATTGACAGCGGCCGCAGTGACGCGGCATCGCTCAAACATTCGCTGCAGCAGATTGCGCTGTCCAGCCAGCGCGCCGCGCGCATGGTCAACCAGTTGCTGGCCATGGCGCGCGCCGAAGACAGTGGGCAGGCCATGCAGCGCGTGACGGTGGACCTGGATGCGATCACGCGCGCTGTGGTGCACGACTTTGTGGCGCGTGCGCTTGAGCGCGGCATTGACCTGGGCTACGAAGGCCTGCCCAGCGCCTCTTTGCCCGCCACGCTGCTGGGCGAGCCGGTGCTGCTGGGTGAGCTGGTGCGCAACCTGGTGGACAACGCGCTGCAGTACACGCCCGCCGGTGGCGTGGTGACGGTGCGCGTGCGCCGCAGCGTGCAAGGTGGCGCCTTGCTGCAAGTTGAAGACAGCGGCCCCGGCATCACGCCGGCAGAGCGCGAAGCCGTGTTCAGGCCCTTTTACCGTGCGCTGGGCACACAGGTGGACGGCAGTGGCCTGGGCCTGGCCATCGTGCAGGAAATTGCCTTGCGCCATGACGCTGTGGTCACGGTGGACGACGCCAGGCCGCGCTCGCCCAGCGGGCTGCCAACGCCGGGTGCGCTGTTCACGGTGCACTTCAGCTTGACGTTAGGCGACGCGCCAGACTGACTTTGCCCAGGCCTTTGGCCTAACTCTGCATCAGCCTGCGGCCTAGCTTTGCATCAGCCTGCGGCTGCGGGCCACCGACATCAATATCCCCAGCCCCAACCCCAACGTGACCATGGCCGTGCCGCCGTAGCTTACAAAGGGCAGCGGCACGCCCACCACGGGCAAGATGCCGCTGACCATGCCCATGTTGACAAAGGCGTAGGTGAAAAAGCTCAGGCTCACGGCGCCGGCCAGCAGGCGTGTGAAGACGGTGGGTGCATCGGCGGCGATCATCAAGCCGCGAAAAATCAGGAAGATGAAGCAGGCCAGCAGCAGCAGCACGCCAGCCAGTCCAAACTCTTCTGAAAACGCCGCAAAGATGAAGTCGGTGGTGCGCTCAGGAATGAATTCCAGGTGCGTCTGCGTGCCCTGCATGAAGCCCTTGCCCGAGAGGCCACCCGAGCCAATGGCGATCATGCCCTGGATGATGTGAAAGCCCTTGCCCAGCGGGTCTTTGGTGGGGTCGAGCAGGGTGCACACACGGTGCTGCTGGTAGTCGCGCAGCAGCGGCCATTTCACGCCCGCCTCACAAATGGCGTCGGCGCTGAGCACGATGGCCACGGCGCCCACAGCGGCCAGCACCAGCACCGGCACCACCAGGCGCCACGACAGGCCGGCGAAGAAAATCACGTAGACACCGCTGGCCAGAATGAGCAGCGCCGTGCCCAGGTCAGGCTGTTTGATGACCAGGGCCACCGGAATCAACAGCAGCACGCCGGCCACGGCGAAGTCCACCACGCGCAATTGGCCTTCGCGTTTTTGAAACCACCAGGCCAGCATCAAGGGCATGGCGATCTTCAAGATCTCACTGGGCTGCATGACCAGCGGCCCCAGGGCCAGCCAGCGCGTGGCGCCCTTGCGCTGGATGCCAAACAGTGCCGTGGCCACCAGCAAAGCCACGCCGGCCAGATACAGCGGCACCGCCAGTTGCTCCAGCTTTTGCGGCGGCACCTGGGCCACGACAAAGAGCACGGCCAGGGCAATCAGCATGTTGCGGCCGTGGTCGACAAAACGCGTGCCGTGGTCAAAGCCGGCCGAGTACATGGTCATCAAGCCCAGTGCCGACAGCAGCAGCAGGGCCAGCAGCAAGGGGCCGTCAAAGCCGTCAAACACCTGGCGCAGGCGTTGCCAGGGTGAGGCTTGCTCGAAGATGGCGTTCATCGGGTGGGCGCGGGCGCCACCATGGGCGCTGCGGCCACACGCTGGGCCGCCGACGCTGGCAGCGCCGCCGCAGGTGCAGCCAAAGTCTGCCCTGGCAGCGGCACATCCAGGGCACGGCGCGGCTTGCCAATCGGCGTCTTGGCCTTGCCTTCGCGCACTGCGGCCATGTCTTCTTCGCTGGGGTATTGGCCCAGCAGCAGGTAATCAAAGACCCGCCGCGCGATGGGCGCTGCAGCGTCGCCGCCCCAGCCGGCGTTTTCAACAATCACGGCCAGCGCCACGGTGGGCGCGTCCATGGGCGCGGCGGCGACATACAGCGCGTGGTCGCGTTTGTGTTCTTCGATCTTGGCGGCGATGTACTTCTCGTTGCTGCGCGCACCCACGGCCTGCGCGGTGCCGGTCTTGCCGCCGCTGACGTAGCCAGCACCTGCAAAAGCCACGCGCGACGTGCCCTCGCGGGCCACGCCGGCGAGCGCGCGGCGTATGACTTCCACGTCGTCGCTCTTGTAGGGCAGCGGCTCAAGTGCGTCGTTGGCGATGCGTTTGCGCTTGCCGGTGATGACGTCTTCAATGTCGCTGACCAAGCGCGGCTTGAAGCGCTGCCCGCCCGACACCAGCGTGGCCGTGGCGGTGGCCATTTGCAGCATGGTGAAGTTGTTGTAGCCCTGGCCTATGCCCAGTGAAATGGTTTCGCCTGCGTACCATTTTTGCTGGTCAGGTTTTTTGAAGCGCTTTTTCTTCCACTCGGTGGACGGTAAGTCGCCCGTCACTTCACCGTCCACGTCGATGCCGGTCTTGCGCCCAAAACCCATAGGGTAGAGCTGCTCGTGCATGAGGTCCACGCCCATCTCGTTGGCCAAGGTGTAAAAATAAACGTTGCTCGACTGCACGATGGCGCGGTTCATGTCCATGATGCCGCCGCGTTCGCTCTCAGGGCTGCCAAAGCGGTGGCCGCCGAAGTTGAAGACCAAGGTGTCGTTGATGAGTGTGCTGGCAGATCGTGTGCCCGAATTGAGTGCGGCCATGGCCATGAAGGGCTTGTAGGTGCTGCCCGGTGGATAGGTGCCCCTCAGCGCCCGGTTGAGCAGCGGCTTGTCTATGCTTTCGTTCAACTCGCGCCAGCTCTCGACGTCGATGCCGTCGACAAACAGGTTGGGGTCGAAGGTGGGCTTGCTGACAAAAGCCAGCACCTCGCCGCTGCGCGGGTCCAGCGCCACCAGCGCGCCGCGCCGTTCGCCAAACATTTCTTCCACCAGGGCCTGCAAGCGAATGTCGATGGACAGCACCAGCTTGTCGCCCGGTGTGGGCGGGTGGCTCTTCAAGCGGCGCACGGCGCGGCCACCCGCGCTGGTCTCCACCTCTTCAAAACCGGCCGTGCCGTGCAGCTGGCTTTCGTAGCTTTGCTCCAGGCCCAGCTTGCCGATGTACTCGGTGCCTTTGTAGTTGCCCTGTTCGGCGTCTTCCCAGTCTTCCATGGCCTTCTTCTCGGCCGGGTTGATGCGCCCGATGTAGCCCAGCAAGTGGCTGCCGACCTCGCCCATGGGGTAGTTGCGAAA
>JANNEX010000343.1:0-26218 GCA_031379155.1 Rubrivivax sp. | reverse complement strand
GCCTGTCGCGGCGCACGGCGCCCATCGCAGACTTTGTGCGTGAACTGGCCGCGCAACACCGCGCCGACATCGAAGCCCATTGGCCCAAGCTGCTGCGCCGCGTGGCTGGCTACAACCTGGACATCTTCGACAACCACAACGACAAGCCCTACACCGCCGACGGCAGCGTCAACCTGGCGCACCTGCTGGTGGGTAGCGAGGGCACCCTGGCCTACACACGCAGCCTAACGCTCAAACTGGCCGCATTGCCAGGCGCCAAAGTGCTGGGCGTGGTGAACTTCTCCACCTTTCGCGCGGCCATGGACGCGGCGCAGCACATCGTCACGCTGGGGCCTACGGCGGTGGAGTTGGTCGACCGCACGATGATTGAGCTGAGCCTGGCCAACCCGGCTTTTCGGCCGACGATGCAGACCGCCCTCATCGGCCGGCCCGCCGCTATTTTGCTGGTCGAGTTCTGCGGCGACAGCACCGCCCAGCTCACGCCACAACTCAAACGCTTGACCGAGTTGATGGGCGAACTGGGCCTGCCCGGCAGCGTGGTGCCCATGACAGCCGCCGCAGCGCAAAAGAACCTGTGGGAGGTGCGCAAAGCGGGCCTCAATATCATGATGAGCCTCAAGGGCGACGGCAAGCCGGTGAGCTTCATCGAAGACTGCGCCGTGCCCTTGCAACACCTGGCCGAATACACCGACGCGCTGAGCGAGGTCTTCGCACGCCACGGCACCCGCGGCACCTGGTACGCACACGCCTCGGTGGGCACGCTGCATGTGCGGCCCATCCTGGACATGCGCCAGCAGGGTGCCATCAAGATGCGCGCCATCGCCCAAGAAGCCGCCGTGCTGGTGCGCAAATACAAAGGCGCCTTCAGCGGCGAACACGGCGACGGCTTGTGCCGGGGCGAATGGATTGAATGGCAGTTCGGGCCGAAGTTGAACGAGGCCTTTCGTGCCATCAAACACAGACTGGACCCCATAGCCCTGTTCAACCCCGGCAAGATCATCGACCCGCCCAAGATGGACGATATCTCGCTGCTGCGCTTCGCACCAGCGCACTCGCCCAAGCCCTACAAACGCATCGCCATCACACCGGCGCTGGACTGGTCGGCCTGGAACGTCAACGCCGACCCACTGAGCGAAGTCACCAGCGCACCCGGCACGGGCGGCGACAGCACCGGCGGCCTGGCCAAGGCGGTGGAGATGTGCAACAACAACGGCCACTGCCGCAAGTTTGACGCCGGCACCATGTGCCCCAGCTACCGCGTGACGCGCGATGAACAGCACAGCACACGCGGGCGCGCGAACACGCTGCGGCTGGCACTCTCTGGACAGTTAGGCGCTGACGCCTTCACCAGCGATGCCATGCGTCAAACCATGGACCTGTGCGTGGGCTGCAAAGGCTGCAAACGCGAATGCCCCACGGGCGTGGACATGGCGGCCATGAAAGTCGAGTTCCTGGCGCACTACACAGCGCGCCACGGGCACACGCTGAAGGACAGGCTGATCGCCCACCTTCCTGCCTACGCAGCGTCGGCCAGCCGCTGGTCGTGGCTGCTGAACTTGGGCATTGGCCTTCCGGGTGCGGCCTGGCTGGGTGAAAGGCTGCTGGGCTTGTCGGCCCAGCGCAAGTTGCCACGCTGGCGCCGCGACACCTTCTGGCGCCAACCGCCCGCTGCCCTGCTGTCCAGCCAGCAAGAAACAGTGGCCGTTGCAAAAGCTGGCGGCAAGGCTGCAGTGCTCTTTGTCGACACCTTCAACGGCAGCTTGGAGACTGAAAACGCGCTGGCTGCGCTGCGTGTGCTTAAGGCCGCTGGCTACACCGTGCACAGTGTGGAAAAAGCCGGCGGCCACCACTGCTGTGGCCGCACCTATTTGGCATCAGGCATGGTCGACCAGGCGCGGCAGCGCTTAGGCGAATTGCTGGATGCGCTGCTGCCCCTGGCGCAGGCCGGCGTGGCCATCGTCGGGCTGGAACCCTCTTGCCTGTTCACGCTGCGTGATGAGGCTTTGGTGATGGGCTTGGGCGACAAGGCCAGAGTGGTGTCGCAGCACGCGCTGATGTTCGAAGAGTTCCTGGCTGCCGAGGCCTCAGCCGGGCGTTTTGTACCCAAGCTCAGTGCCGCTGACGCGCCCATCTTGCTGCACGGCCACTGCCACCAAAAGGCCTTTGGCGCGGTGGATGCGGTGATGGCGGTGCTCAGGCTCATTCCCAACGCCAAGCCCGAATTGATTGAGTCTTCTTGCTGCGGCATGGCCGGCAGTTTTGGCCATGAAGCCGCGCACCAGCAAGTGTCCATGGCCATGGCCCAGGCCAGCTTGTTGCCGGCCCTGCAGCGCCAACCCCATGCCATCGTGGTGGCAGACGGCACCAGTTGCCGGCATCAGATTGAGCATGGCGCGCAGCGCCAGGCGCTGCATGTGGCGCGGCTGCTGGAAAGTCTGCTGGTGGCGTGACGAGCCTTCAGTCGCCCTTGCCCGTCCAGACGCCAAAAAACGCCTTGGTCTTGGTCCACAGCGAAAAGCGTTCGTCTGAGACCACGTCCAAAAAGTCCGACAAGCGTTTGGACTTGACCATGGTGTACATGGTCAGGCAGATGGTGGGGATGAAGACGGCAAAGAACATGAGCACACGTTCCCACATCGGTGCTTCGGCCGCAGCCAAAAGGTTCATGCCCAGGAAACCCGTGGTCACGGTGCCGATGAGGCCAAAGATGGTCACCACCGTCAGCCGCACCACGGTGTTGGCCTGGCGGCGCAGCGCATCAGCGTCCAGGTAGCTGTTCATGTCTCGGATGCGCTCTTTGACTTCTTCGTAGACGTTGTCGATTTGCAGGTGCTGGGTGCACATGTGGAACAGCGCTTTGACATGCGCCTGCTCGCTCACCTCATGGAACCAGTAGCGGTGGGTGAAGCCCAGGAAACTGACATAGCTCATGCGTATCTGGCGCTTGAACTGCTTGATGGTGTCGGGCCGTGTCACGTCCAGCGTCGTCAGCGCTTCGGCCAGCTGGTCTGAGTACATCAGCAGCGTGGCTTTCTGGAAATGGGCAATCAAAAACAGCAGGAAATGCTGGTGGCGGAACTGCGCCAGCACACCGCGGTCGGCGCAGCGATAGAAATCGCTTTGTGCGTCGCCCACCACCACCAGCGCCAGGCCTGAGCACAGGTAGCGCGTGTTGGGCGCGGCGCCGGCTTCTGACCAGAAGCGGTCATAACAAAAGTGACGTTCAAAGTCGGACAGGTGTTGTTCGCCGTAGGGCAGAGTGGCTTCGCTGCCGGGCAGCGCGTCACCACCGCCAGTGACCAGGCCCAGACGGATGAAGTCGTTGCGCGTCAGCAGCTTGGGCTCGTCGACAGCCAGGTAGGCCATCATGGGCATGCGGTAGTACTCGATCTGCTGAAAGCGCAGCGCACCCGCTGCCGTGCTGTGGTGGTTGACCAGCGGCGCCAGCACATAGTCCCAGTGCGCCGAAATGCGCGGCGCGCGGTGCTCGGCCACGTGGGCCAGGAAGACGTCGCGCTGCTGTGCGTCGCTGCGCGCCAGCACCTGGCCTTCAGTGCCCAGCCACTCCACGCCTGACAGGCAATGCATGGCCTGGCCCTGGGCGTCCCAGCCGGCCGGGTAGGCGCGGCCAAAGCGGTACATGAGCTCTTGTGCGGTGGCCAGCGGCAAGTTGTCGGCCGCCACTTCGACGCTGAGCAGCACGATGTCGACCGCGTAGAAGAAGTAGAGGTCAACATGAATAACCTGCAAAGTGACCGGTGCGTCGCCCTGCCTGGGCACCACGCGCACAGCCGTGATGTCGCGGCGGCGAAAGACGCGCATGGGTGAGCCGCTGGTGGCGTCACCCGCGCCGCGCTGGGCCCGGCCTTCGCCGTACAGGAAGCGCTGCACATAGGGCAAGAAGGTGACAAATTCGTTGTAGTGCCGCTCGTGAAAGCTGCCCACAGCGCCGTTGTATTCGTCAAAGTGCTCGCGCCAGGGTGTGGTCTCACCCAAGTCGCGCAGCAGCTGCCAGGGCGCGCGCCGGTGCTCAGAGTCGTCGGCCACACCTTCGGGGATCAGACGCAACGGCCACAGCAGCGACTGGCGCAGGTGCTGGGCGGTGATGTTGCGCGTGTCTTGTGGGGTGGCTTGTGCAGCGGCTTGGGTGCGAGTGTCTTGCAACATGCGGGCAGTGTAGGCCGGCAGCGCCCTGAAGCACGGTCAGCGGCGTGCGTTGGCCGCGATGGCGTCGGCAAAACGCGGCAGCAATTGCAGTGGCAGGTCGTGCCCCATGCCGGGCACAAAGTCAGACTGCGCGCCGCTGATGCGCGCCGCCAGGTCGCGGCCCGCAGGCACCGGCACCAGGGCATCAGCCTCGCCGTGAATGATGAGCGTGGGCGCTTTGATCTGGCCCAGCAGCGCGCTGCGGTCGCCGTCCGCGGCCACCGCAGCCAACTGGCGCGCGGTGCCGGCGGGGCGGTAGGCGCGCTTCACGCTGTCTTGCAAGCGCCGCTGCAAACGGGCCGGTTCTGGGGGAAAAGATGGGCTGCCAATGATGCCCAGCAGCCGTGTCAAATGGGCCACCACGGCAGCCGGGTCGCGCCCGTCAGGCCGCGACAGCAACGCTCTTTGCACATGCCACGCGGCTTGTGGCAAACGGCGCGCGCCGCTGGTGGTCATCATCAGCGTCAGGCTCTTCACACGCTGCGGATGTTTGGCCGCCAGGTGCTGCGAAATCATGCCGCCCATGGAAGCACCACAGACATGCGCCTGCGCCACACCCAGCGCGTCCAGCACACCCAGGGCGTCGGCCGCCATGTCGGCCATGGCGTAGGGCGAACGCACAGGCAAGTGCGCGGCGTGGCGCAGCGCGGCCAGCATCAAGTTGGGCACGCCCAGGTGGTCAAAACCTTGGCTCAACCCCACGTCGCGGTTGTCCAGGCGGATGACACGAAAGCCGCGTGAGATGAGCAACTGCACCAGTTCATCAGGCCAGCCTATGAGCTGCATGCCCAGGCCCATGATGAGCAGGATGGGTTCGGCGTTGGCGGGGCCCTGGTCGTCGACCTCAATCCCTATGCCGTTGGCGACGATTTGCATCTCAGAGGGTGGCGCTGGCTTGCAGGGGACAAATCACAACGAAGCACTCGCCTGAAGCGGCGAGTGGTGCGTGACCTTGAAGAACCACTTGCGCGCGCCCTTCACGTCAAAGGCTTTCCACGCTTTCGGGTCTTGCGCCAGGCGGTCGGCAATGGCGTAAAGAGCGAGTGGATTCATGCCCATGCCGACATGGCTGGCATGGACTTCGATGTTTTCGGTGTGCGGCGCTTTTTCATTGATGCTGCATTGCCAGGCCACGATGCCGTCGGTCTTGCTGTAGATGCTGGTGGTGGGGCACTTGGGCGCTTCGCGCACCTGCTCCACCAACACGGGGTCTTGCACCGACTGGCCGCTGACCATTTCATACAGGCGCCAGGCATTGGTGGCGCGCGGGTGACCCGTGAACGGTGTGCCCAGGGTGATGACACAGCGCGCCTGCTCGGGCAGCTCTTTGGCGATTTCGCGCGCGTACAGGCCACCCAAGCTCCAGCCGATGAGGCTGACCCTTTCCTGGTGGCGTTGTGCAATCTGGTTGACCAGATCACGGCAGGCATCCAGCACGCCGTGGCGCGGGCCCAGGTTGAAGCCCTGCTTCCAGGCATAGGGTGTGTAGCCACGGTCGCGCAAGAAGCTGCGCAGCGGCGTTGTGCTCATGTCGGACGCACCCAGGCCAGGGAAGACCACCACGGGGTGGCCGTCGCCCACCGGCAGGCGATTGAGCCAAGGTGCTGCCGCCAGCATGGCCGCATATTCCCAGGGCGCGCGCGCCTCCATCATCATCAGCAGCGGGCCTGGGGGCAGCAGCATCTCGTGCGCTTGCCAAGGGGCAAAAGGATTGGCTTGCGGTGATGCTTGCGGTGATGCTTGGGCCGCCGCTTGGACAGGTGCTGAAGTCGACTTGTGCGGCTGCTGCTTGCGAAAATTCATGCCGCCATTGTCAGCGGCTGCCGCGCGCTTTCAGTGGGGCAGTTGCCCTAGGATTTGCCCTTTCTTTTGCCCTCACTCTTGAGCCCTTCTTGCCTGTCACTTTGGCGACAGTGGCGTTCACTGCAGCACCCACGGTAGCGTCCACGGCCGACGACATGACGCGGCGTGCCATCTTGCCCATCACACTTTGAACCACACCTGCCAAACGCCCTGTCACCTGGCGCGCGGTGCCCGTCACGGTCGCGGGTTCAGGGGTGTCTGCATGCCCCGGCTCACCCGGTACCGGCAACATGCGCAAGTCATCGAACGCGATGGTCATGGCGTCGGCCAGCTCACGCACATCGGGCATGGCCGCAGCGTCGGCCATGAGGCCAAAGTCCAGGCTCTGGTCGTAACTCTGCACGGTGATGTTGAGCGCCATGCCGTGCACGATGATGGACGTGGGGTAGTTGGTGAGCATGCGCGCACCCGCCATGTACAGCGGCACTGGCGGCCCTGGCACGTTGCTGATGACGACGTTGGCGACCTGCGGAATGCGGTCGGCCACCTTGGCCCTGCCATACAGCGCGGTGGCCGCTTCCAGCAGCCACGGTATGCCCAGCGAAGGGAAGTCGGTGGGCAGGATGCTCTTCACGCTGCCCATGGTTGACTTCATGGCCGCCGTGGCTGCTTTTACATGGGCCAGGCGTTTTTGTGGGTCGGCGATGTTCGTGCCCAGGCTGATCAGGCTCATGCTGGCTTGGTTTCCCTTCGCAACTTCGGCGATGGTGTCGCCCTTCTCGCGCAGCGATATCGGCACCGCCGCCACCAGGCTCTTGCGCGGCAGTGTGTGGCGCTTGGCAAAGTAGCGACGCAGCGCGGTGCTGCACACCATCAGCACCATGTCGTTGATGGTGGCTTCGTGGGCGCGGCCCAGTTGTTTGAGCTCAGCCAAAGGCAGCGTCACGCTGGCAAAGGCGCGCCCTTCGGTGAGCGAGCCGTTGAGCACCGTGCGCGGTGCCAGCGTCAAATTGCTGGGCCCGCTTTGCTTGCCGGTGATGAGCGACGAAGTGCTGACTGCGCTGGTCGCTGCGCCTTTCAAAGTGCCCACGGTGGCAGGCAGGTTGCGCACGATTTCGGCCACCTTTTGCGCCTGGTTGCCGAGCACACCACGCAGCATTTCGGTCATCTCCAGCCTGAAAGTGCGTGGGCGTTTGGAAGGCCGCACTTCAATCTCGCGGCCTTGCGGCGTGACGTCCAAAATGGCATTCGCCAGCGCCACGGCGGCCTGGCCATCGACAGCGGCGTGGTGCAGTTGGGTGTACAGCGCCACGCGCTTTTTGCCGTTGGCCGCAGGGCTCAAACCTTCGAAGACGTGAAACTTCCACAGCGGCTTTTTGCGGTCCAGCAACTGCGGGTGCAGGCGCGAGATTTCGGCTTCCAGTTCAGGCACGTCGGCACCTTTGCCAAGCTTGATTTCAACGATGTGTTGTTTGAGATCGGGTGCCGCATCCACCCAGGCCGGGTTGGCCAGGTTCAGCGGCATCCACCACAGCTTGCGCCGCAGCACCGGTGTCGTGGGCAGGCGCGCTTCGATGTGCTTGCGCAATGCCGTGATGAACTTGCCCTTGTAGTGCGTGGGCAGCTCAAAGATGTGCAGCGCACCCACATGCATGGGCATCTGCGGCGTTTCCATGTATAGGAAGGTGGCGTCCAGACCCGAGAGTTGTTTCATGCAGGCTCCCATGCAGCCAAGCGGCGCGCTGGCATGCTAAGCCAAGGCTGGCGGCGTGGGTCTAGGGCTTGGGCCAGCGTGCATCATTCAGACATGAACCCACCGCCCCGCTACCGCCCTGCCCGTGTCGGCGGCTGCCTGCAAGCGCAGGTCACGCAGCGTGATGATGGCTGCACGCTGCTGCACTCCACCGAAGCGCTGGGCCCCGTGCCGCACAGCCTGTGCCAGCGCCTGGCGCACTGGGCTGCGGTGGCGCCGCAGCGCACCCTGGTGGCGCAGCGCGCACGCGGTGGCGGTGCCTGGCAGCACATCAGCTTTGCGCAGATGTTGAAGCGTGCGCGTGCGGTGGGTCAGGCGCTGGTGGACCGGGGTCTGTCGCCCGAACGGCCTGTGGCGCTGCTGTCCGACAACGACCTGGACAACTTCACGCTGTGCATGGGCGCGCTGTGGGCTGGCGTGCCTTGGGTGCCGGTGTCGCCTGCGTATTCGCTGCTGTCACAAGACTTTGCGCGCTTGCGGCACATCCTCGGCGTGGCCACGCCGGCTCTGGTGTTTGCATGGCGCAGACGCTGGCCAACTTGCGTGAGATCTCGCCGACCATTTACTTCAACGTGCCCAAGGGCTTTGAAGCACTGTCACTGGCCATGGAAGACGACAAGGTCTTGCGCCGCCGCCTATTCAGCAAAGTGCAGGCCTTCATGTTCGCCGGCGCCGGCCTGAGCCAAGCGGTGTGGAACAGGCTGGACCGCTTGGCCGAAGACACCGTGGGTGAGCACATCCCCATCATCACCGGCCTGGGCATGACGGAAACCGCGCCTGCCTGCACTTTCGCCGTTAGGCCCGGTATCCGCTCAGGCCACATCGGCCTGCCTTGCCCTGGTGTTGAAGTGAAGCTGGTGCCCGTGGGTGACAAGTCCGAAGTGCGCTTTCGCGGCCCGCACGTCATGCCTGGCTACTGGCGCGCGCCACAGCAGTCAGCCCAAGCTTTTGACGAAGAAGGCTTCTACCGCAGCGGCGACGCTGTGCGCTGGGTGGATGAGACCGACCCGCAGCGTGGCCTGATGTTCGACGGCCGCTTGGCCGAAGACTTCAAACTCAGCAGCGGCAGCTTTGTCAGCGTGGGGCCGCTGCGTGCGCGCGTCATTGCGGCGGGTGACCCGCTGGTGCTGGACGCCGTGGTCACTGGCATCAACCGCGACGACGTGGGCCTGTTGATCTTTGTGCGGCTGGACGAACTGCGAACGCGCTTTGCCCTAGCTCCTGAACTAAGTGCATCTCGGGCGCTGATGCAGCCAGCAGTGCGCACTTTCTTTCAAGACATGTTGGACCGCTTGTGGGCTGAGGGCAGCGGCGGCACCAACCGTTTGGCGCGTGCCATGTTGATGACTGAGCCACCGGCCATTGACAAGGGCGAAGTCACCGACAAGGGCACGCTCAACCAGCGTGCCGTATTGAGCCACCGCGCAGCCTTGGTCGAACGTTTGCACGCTGATGGCGTTGGTGGCGCTGATGGCGCCAATGGCGCTGATGCAGACGTGCTGTTGGCGCGCCGCGCCTGAATTCAGACCCTAGCGCCGCGTTGCCCTGAACGCAACGCCAGCGCTTCGTTGCCGGCCAAAGCCAGCAGCACCAGCAGGCCGCCGCCGATGACCGCAGCGCTGGGCGCTTCACCCGCACCCAGCCAGGCCCAGGCCACGCCAAACACCACTTCCAGCAAGGCCAGCAAAGAGATCTCGGGCCCCGGCAAGACACGCGCCGCGGCCACCGCCATCAAGCAAGGAATGGCCAGTTGCACCAGGCCCAACAAGGCCAGCAGCGACACGTCACGCGCCGTGGCCACAAAAGGCAGGGCCCAGGGCAAGGTGGCGGCAGCGGAAAGCATGGCGCCGAGCAGCACGGCAGGCAGCATGTCGGCGATGTCGTTTGCCTTCGCACGGGCCCGGCCCCTGAGATGCTGCAACAACGTCCAGTTGACAGCAGCGGCCACCGGAACGCACAGCGCCACGCCCATGCCCAGCAGGTTGCGCGGGTCACCGGCGCTCATCTCATGGCCGTACATCCAGGCAATGCCCACACCGGCCAGGGCAATCGCACACCAGGTGCGCGTGGCCAGTTTTGCACCCAACACCGCACGTGCGGCCAGCGCCGTGAACAGCGGGCCCAAGGCCAGCGTGACCAGCACATTGGCCACGCTGGTCAAACTGAGTGCGACCATGAAGGCCGTGAACATCACCGCCCAGCACACACCCGACAGCCACAGCGCGCGGCCGCTCTTGCGCAACGACTGCATCAAGGCCGCCGGCCCGCGCATCCGGCCCAACAACACCAGCAAAGACAGCACCGTGAATGCGCTGCGCCAGAAGGTGACTTCAAAGCGCGCGGCGTTTTCCAGGAATCGCGAGACGACGCCGGCGATGCTCCACATCAGCGCAGCCGCCACCATCATCCACACAGCTCGCCTATGAGTCACACTCAAACTCGTCCATCAAGTGGCCGCCGCGGAACCGGCTTCGCCGGGCCGCTGGCGGCGCCCCCTTGAGGGGGCAGCGCCGAAGGCGCTCCAGGGGTGGTTACTGATCGCGGTTGGCGCGCTTGCGGTCGTGTTCTTTCAAATGCCGCTTGCGAATGCGAATGCTCTTGGGCGTGATCTCCACCAACTCATCGTCGCCAATGAACTCCACCGCATATTCCAGCGTGGCGTCGATGGGGGACGTGACCTTGATCGCGTCTTCTTTGCCGCTGACGCGGAAGTTGGTGAGCTGCTTGGTGCGTGTGGCATTCACCACCAGGTCGTTTTCGCGGTTGTGTATGCCGACGATCATGCCTTCGTAGACCGGGTCGCCCGCCTTCACAAACATGCGGCCACGGTCGTCGAGTTTGCCCAGCGCGTAAGTGAAGATTTCGCCTTCATCCATGCTGATGAGCACGCCGTTTTTGCGGCCTTCGATCTCGCCTTTGTAGGCCTCGTAGCCGTCAAAGATATTGCTGATGAGGCCGGTGCCGCGTGTCAGGTTCATGAATTCGTTGCTGAATCCGATAAGGCCGCGCGCGGGGATGCGGTATTCCAGGCGCACACGGCCACGGCCGTCGGTTTCCATGTTCACCAAGTCGGCCTTGCGCTCACCCAAGGCCTGCATCACGCCGCCCTGGTGCTGGTCTTCAATGTCCACAGTGACCATCTCGATGGGCTCGTGGCGTTCACCCTTCACGTCTTGGAAGACGACACGCGGCTTGCTCACAGCCAGCTCATAACCTTCACGGCGCATGTTTTCAAGCAGGATGGTCAGATGCAGTTCACCTCGGCCGCTGACTTCAAAAATGCCGTCTTCGCCCGATTCCTTGACACGCAGTGCCACGTTGCTTTGCAGCTCTTTTTGCAGCCGGTCCCAGATTTGGCGGCTGGTGACGAACTTGCCTTCGCGGCCGGCCAGCGGGCTGTTGTTGACGCAGAAATTCATCGTCAGCGTGGGCTCGTCCACATGCAGCATGGGCAGCGGGCGCGGGTCCAGCGGGTCGGTGATGGTCACGCCAATGCCGATGTCCTCAATGCCGTTGATGAGCACGATGTCGCCGGGGCCGGCTTCGCTGGCTTGCTGGCGTTCAAGGCCTTCAAACGTCAGCACCTGGTTGACTCGGCCTTTCCAGGTCTTGCCACCTTCTTCGGGTGTGCCCGAACAGACCATCACATCCATCATCGGCCGCACCGTGCCGGCAGTGACACGGCCCACGCCAATGCGGCCCACAAAAGTCGAGTAGTCCAGCGAAGAAATCTGCAATTGCAGCGGCGCTGCGGGGTCGCCTTTGTGTGCGGGCACATGGGACAGCACGGTGTCAAAGAGCGCACTCATGTCGCTGGCCCAGGGCTCACCCGCTGTGCCTTCGGTCAGCGAGGCCCAGCCGTTCAGGCCCGAGGCATAGACGACAGGGAAGTCGAGCTGATGTTCGTCAGCGCCCAGCTTGTCGAAGAGCTCAAACGCGGCGTTGATGACGTAGTCGGGCCGCGAGCCGGGCTTGTCCACCTTGTTGACGACCACGATGGGCTTGAGGCCCAGGGCCAGCGCTTTCCTGGTGACGAAGCGCGTTTGCGGCATGGGGCCTTCTTGTGCATCAATCAGCAGCACCACGCCGTCGACCATGCTCAGCGCGCGTTCCACCTCGCCGCCAAAGTCGGCGTGGCCAGGCGTGTCGACGATGTTGATGTGCGTGCCCTTCCATTCCACGGCGCAGTTTTTGGCCAGGATGGTGATGCCACGTTCACGTTCGATGTCATTGCTGTCCATCACGCGCTCGGCCACCTTTTCGTTTTCACGGAAGGTGCCGCTTTGGCGCAGCAGCTGGTCCACCAGCGTGGTCTTGCCATGGTCGACGTGGGCGATGATGGCGATGTTGCGGATGGCAGCGTGTTTCATGAATGGTCCTGGACTTCAATGGGGCTCAGCAGGCGGTCAGCGATCAATTCGCCTGCGGTGATATGTGCCGTGCCTAGGAAGGCAGCGGAGTGTTGGGCGTAGACGCGCACAGCGGGCGCGTCGGCTTGCACGACGCGGCGGCGCAGGCCGCACAAAAAGCGGCCGGCTTCGTCGTCGGGCAGAAGGATTTGTGGCCACGCGGCCACCAGCACGTCGGGCGGCAGCAGCAGTGCGTCGCGCTCGGGCTCGCTCAGGGCTTGCAGGGCTTCGATGCTGATGGCCTGTTCCACCTTTAATGCGCCGCTGGCCGTGCGGCGTAGCGCGCTCAGGTGCGCGCCGCAGCCCAGCGCTGCGCCAATGTCTTCGGCCAGCGTGCGGATGTAGCTGCCTTTGCTGCACAGCACGTCCAGCACCAGATCGCGGCCTTGCCACGACATGATGTGGATGTGGTGCATGGTGATGCGGCGCGGCGCACGTTCCACTTCAACACCGGCACGCGCGTAGTCGTACAGCGCCTTGCCTTCGTGCTTGAGTGCCGAATGCATGGGAGGCACTTGATCTATCGCGCCGGTGAAGCGTGCACAAGCGGCGTCGATCGCAGCTTGGTCAACGTTCACCGCACGTTCTTCAATGACCGCGCCCTCGCCGTCACCCGTGGCCGTGCGCTGGCCCAACTTCAAGGTGGCCAGGTAGCGTTTGTCGGCGTCCAGGCTAGCCTGGCTGAACTTGGTGGCGGCGCCAAAACACAGCGGCAGCAGGCCCGTGGCCAACGGGTCCAGCGTGCCCGTGTGGCCGCCTTTTTCAGCGCGCAGGATGCCCTTGGCCTTTTGCAAGGCGTCATTGCTGGTCCAGCCTAACGGCTTGTCGAGCAGCAGCACACCATGCAGCGTGCGGCGTATGACTTTGGGGCGTTGCATCAGGTGGTTTGCATCAACTCGTGGGTGTCAACTCGTTGGCGTCAGTCTTCTTTGGCGCGCACCGAGTTGGCCTTGGAAATCAGCGCGCTCAAGTCGGCCGCACGTTCTGTCGTCTTGTCGAAATGGAAATGCAGTGTCGGCACGGTGTGAATCGACAGGCGTTTGAACAGGCAGTTGCGCAAGAAGCCAGCGGCTTCGTTCAAGGCCTTGGCACTTTCGGCCGGATCATTGAGCAGCACACTGAAATAGATCTGCGCGTGCGCGTAGTCAGGCGTCACATCCACGCTGTTGATGGTGACCATGCCGACGCGCGGATCTTTCAAATCGCGGATGAGCTGTGCCACGTCGCGCTGAATCTGGTCAGCCACGCGAAAGCTGCGGTTGGGGACGGCTTTTTTGTGTCTCATGTTAGGGTGGCTCCAAGTGAATCAGCCCCGCCTTTTGGGGCGGGGCTGATCGCTTGAGAAGCGTCTTGCCCGCCTTACAGCGTGCGCGCCACTTCCTTGACTTCGAAGAATTCCAACTGGTCACCTTCCTTGATGTCGTTGTAGTTCTTCAGCTTGATGCCGCACTCGAAGCCTTCCTTGACTTCGCGCACATCGTCCTTCAAGCGTTTGACCGACTCGACTTCACCGGTGTAGATAACCGTGTTCTCGCGCAGCAGGCGGAAGCGCGAATTGCGGATGACCTGGCCGGCGGTGATCATGCAACCGGCCACAGTGCCGATCTTGCTGGCCACGAAGACAGTGCGAATCTCGGCCGTGCCTATGACCTCTTCGCGCTGTTCTGGCGGCAGCATGCCACCCATGGCGGCTTTGATTTCATCCACCGCGTCATAGATGATGTTGTAGTACTTTAGCTCAACGCCGTTGCCTTCGGCCAGCTTGCGCGCACCGGCGTCAGCACGCGTGTTGAAGCCGATGATGACCGCCTTGGATGCAATGGCCAGGTTGACGTCGCTCTCGCTGATGCCACCCACGGCGGCGTGCACGATTTGCACACGCACTTCGGCGTTGCTGAGCTTGAGCAGGCTTTGCGCCAGCGCTTCTTGCGAGCCCTGCACGTCGGCCTTGACGATGAGCGACAGGGTCTGCGCCTGGCCTTCGCCCATGTTCTCGAACATGCCTTCAAGCTTGGCGGCCTGGCGGCGGTTGAGGTTGACTTCACGGTACTTGCCTTGGCGGAAGGTGGCGATTTCGCGGGCCCGGCGCTCGTCGCCCAGGACCATGAATTCATCACCGGCTTGTGGCACTTCGGTGAGGCCCTGAATCTCAACCGGCATCGACGGGCCAGCCGATTCAATGGCCTTGCCATCTTCGTCCAGCATGGCGCGCACGCGGCCATAACTGCTGCCGGCCAGCACCACGTCGCCCTTCCTCAGCGTGCCGGTCTGGATCAGCACGGTGGCGACTGGGCCGCGGCCCTTGTCGAGCTTGGCTTCAATCACCAGGCCCTTGGCAGCGGCGTCGGTGGGGGCGCGCAGCTCCAGCACTTCGGCTTGCAACAGCACTTGTTCAAGCAAGGTGTCCACGCCCGTGCCCATCTTGGCCGAGACGCCGACAAAGGGTGATTCACCACCAAAGTCTTCGGGGATCACACCCTCGGCCACCAGTTCGCTCTTCACACGTTCCAGGTTGGCGTCGGGCTTGTCGATCTTGTTCATGGCCACCACGATGGGCACACCGGCTGCCTTGGCGTGCGCGATGGCTTCTTTGGTTTGCGGCATGACACCGTCGTCGGCCGCCACCACCAAAATCACGATGTCGGTCGCCTTGGCACCGCGTGCGCGCATAGCGGTAAACGCGGCGTGGCCGGGGGTGTCCAAAAAGGTGATCATGCCGCGCGGCGTTTCGACGTGATAAGCGCCAATGTGCTGCGTGATGCCACCGGCTTCGCCGGCCGCCACACGGGCGCGGCGGATGTAGTCCAGCAGCGAAGTTTTGCCATGGTCGACGTGACCCATGACGGTGACCACGGGCGCACGCGGCAACTGCTCTGAGGTGTGCAGCGCGGTTTCTTCTTCGGTGAACGCTTCGGGGTCGTCGAGCTTGGCGGCCAAGGCTTTGTGGCCCATTTCTTCGACCACGATCATGGCCGTCTCTTGGTCCAGCTGCTGGTTGATGGTGACCATCTGGCCCAGCTTCATCAACTGCTTGATGACCTCTGAGGCCTTGACGCTCATCTTGTGCGCCAGGTCGGCCACCGAGATGGTCTCGGGGATGTGCACTTCCTGCACCGTGGCTTCTGCCGGCGCGGCAAACTGCGCACCGTCATCGCCGCGCTCACCACGCCTTGCGCCTCCACGCGGTGCACGCCAGCCCGGGCGGCCTGCGCCGCCGTCGCCACGCGTCTTGAGCGCAGCGCGCTTCTTGGCCGCGTCGTCAGCCCAGCTGGAAGACAGTTTTTCGGACTTGACTTGTTTGTTGCCACCCGGCTTGGCAGCCGTGGCCGCACCCGGCGCACCCGGCACAGCCTTGGGCTTGTGAATCGTGCCCTTGATGGCTTCCTTGGCAGCCGCTGCGGGGTCGGCCGGCTTGGGCTCCTCGGGCTTCTTGGCCAGCATCACCTTCTTGGGCGCGTTCATCATGGCGCGGATGGCGGCGGCTTCGGCTTCGGCAGCCTTGCGACGGCGCGCCAGGTCGTCGGACTTGGCAGCTTCTTCAGCGGCCTTGTCGGCAGCCTTGACCACACGCAGCACGGGCTTGGGCGCCTCTGCGGCTTTGACCGGTTCAGCAGGCTTGACAGCCTCAGTGGGCGAGGCGGCAGCGACGGGCGAGGCAGCAGCGACAGGCGCTGCATTTGAAGAAGCGACAGGCGCTGCGGTTGCAGCAGCGACAGGGGCTGCTGGTGCAGCAGCGGCGGCCAGCGCGGCAGCGGCCGCCGCAGCCGCTTCAGCGGCGGCACGTGCGGCGGCTTCGGCCGCAGCGGCTTGTGCAGCTTCACGCGCCACACGTTTTTGTTCTTCGCGCAGCGCACGGGCTTGCGCCAGTTCATCTTCTTGCACGCGAATGGCTTCGGCCTGGGCTTGTGCCTCGGCTTCGCGGCGTTGCAATTCCAGGTCTTCAGCGCTGGGTCCCGCAGCGTCATCCGTCGGTGCCGCGTCGTCACGCTTGACGAAGACCCGCTTCTTGCGCACTTCCACTTGAATGGTGCGCGCACGGCCGCTGGAGTCGGCCTGCTTGATCTCGGTCGAGGTCTTCTTGGTCAGCGTGATCTTCTTGCGCTCGGCAGCGGCCACAGTGCCGTGCGAGTTTTGCAAGAAGGCCAGCAGCCGTTCCTTGTCGGATTCGGTCAAGGCGTCGTCGGGCGACTGCTTGGTCACACCGGCCGACAGCAATTGCTCAAGCAACGCCGCAGTCGGGCGATTCAGCTGCGTGGCGAACTGGGCGACGGTAGTCACGGCCATGGGTTCAATTTCCTCGGGTGTTTCTTGTGCTGAAGGCGGTGTGCGTGGGGCTCAGGCCGTGCTCAGGCGGTGAACCAGTGTTCGCGGGCCTTCATGATCAGCGTCTTGGCGCGCTCTTCGTCCATGGCGGTGACTTCGATCAACTCGTCCACCGCCAGGTCGGCCAGGTCGTCACGGGTGTGAATCCCACCCTGGGCCAACTGCGAGATGAGCTCATTGCTCAAGCCCTGTCCGTCAAGTTCAAGGTCACGCAGGTTCTGCGACACCTCTTCGACGTTTTCTTCTTTTTCGATTTCCATCGTCAGCAAATCATCCTTGGCGCGCGTGCGCAGCTCATTCACGGTGTCTTCGTCGAAGGACTCTATCTCCAGCATTTCTTGCAGCGGCACGTAAGCCACTTCTTCCAGGCTGGAAAAACCTTCGGCAATCAGGATGTCGGCCACTTCGGCGTCGACGTCGAGCTTGTCAACAAAGAGGGCGCGCACCGACTCACTCTCGGTCGCCTGCTTGGCCTGCGATTCTTCGGCCGTCATGATGTTGATGCGCCAGCCCGTCAGCTCAGAAGCCAGGCGCACGTTTTGACCGCCGCGGCCAATGGCGATGGCCAGGTTCTCTTCGTCCACCACCACGTCCATGGCGTGACGCTCTTCGTCAACCATGATGCTTTGCACGTTGGCGGGGGCCAAGGCGCCAATGACAAACTGCGCTGGGTCGTCGGACCACAGCACGATGTCGACACGTTCACCCGCCACTTCATTGGTCACGGCGTTGACACGCGAGCCGCGCACGCCCACGCAAGTGCCGATGGGGTCGACGCGGCGGTCATGCGAGACCACGGCGATCTTGGCGCGGCTTCCGGCGTCACGCGCGCAGCTCTTGATCTCGAGCAGGCCTTGTTCGATCTCGGGCACTTCTTGCGCGAAGAGTTCGATCATGAAACCCGGCGCGCTGCGGCTGAGCATGATCTGCGGGCCACGCTGCGTGGCGTCAATGCCTTGCAGGAAAGCGCGCACACGGTCGCCCGTGCGCAGGTTTTCCTTGGGGATCATTTCGCTGCGCTTCAAGCGCCCTTCGACGCGGCCGCTTTCGACAATGATGTCGCCCTTGTCCAGGCGCTTGACGGTGCCGACAAAGATCTTTTCGCCACGCGCCAAAAAGTCGTTCAGCAGTTGCTCACGCTCGGCGTCACGAATCTTTTGCAGGATGACTTGCTTGGCCGCCTGCGCTCCGATGCGACCGATGGTGACTGACTCCACCGCTTCTTCGATGTAGTCGCCCTCTTCGATGTCGGGGATGCGGTCCAGCGCGTCGGACAGCAGCTCTTCGGCATCGGGGTTTTGCAGACCCGCAGAGTCGGGCACCACCAGCCAGCGGCGGAAGGTTTCATAGTCACCCGTGTCGCGGTCCACCGCCACCCGCATGTCCACTTCGCCACCGTGCAGCTTTTTGCTGGCTGAAGCCAACGCGGCCTCAACGGCACCAAACACGACGTCCAACTCCACGGTCTTCTCGCGCGAGATGGCGTCCACCAAATTCAGCATGTCGCGGTTCATTGCTCTACAAACCTCCGTCTACTGCAGGCGCGGCGTTGGCCGCTGCCTTGTCTGCGCCACCGTCTGCGCTTTGCGCAGGCGTGCGGCCCTTGAAATTCACCACCGGCACGAGCCGCGCTTCACGCACTTCTTGCAGCGTGAAGCCCAGCACTTGCTCGGTCTTGCCGTTTTTGATCAACAGGTTCCAGGCGCCGCTGTCTGCCGCACCGTCGGCGGCACTCAGCAAGCCCTGCCACACCTTGCGGCCTTCGAAAGGCGCCTTCAAGGTGATGTGCACTGCCTGGCCGGCAAAGCGCTGGAAGTCGGCTGCCTTCTTGAGCGGGCGGTCCAGGCCAGGCGACGACACTTCCAGCCGCGCGTAGTCCAGTCCTTCCACTTCCAGCGCGTATTGCAACTGGCGTGTCACCGCTTCACAGTCATCCACCGTGATGGCCTGGCCAGCATCGACGACGGCGTTTTCGCCACGGCCCACGGTATAGGTGCGGCCGGGCACACGGTCAATGGTGACGCGAAGCAAGCCGCGCTGGCCACGTTCCACATCCACCAGTTCGTAATGCAAACCGCTCACCGTTGTAGCGATGGCCTGTTGCCAGCCCAGGCGGGGCGCGTCGACGCGGGCTGCATCCACACGAGCAAGATCGGCCACGGGTGCGTGACCCTGGCCAATGAAGCCAGGTACCGCACCGCTTTCGCGGCGCTTGCCCTGGCTGACTTTGCTGCTGGCTTGCCTCAAAACTTGAATGCCTTGTTGACTGCGAAGACTGACTGCGCGAATGCCCGGCCCGCGCCATACCACCGGGCGCGCCGCCAAGACCGCATGTCCAGTGAAGCAAAGCCACACAAGAGTTGATCGGCCAAAAAAAATGGGCTGGAAAGTACCCGCCCACGCAGCATTACCCGGAAAAGGGCGGATTATAGCTGTGCGCAATTGCTCGGGCAATAGAGCGGCGTGCTCAGCGCCACAAGTGCGGCGCCACTGCCCTGTGGCAGCCAGCCTAGACGCCAGAATTGAGGCCAGAATTGAGGCCAGAATCGCGGCCGCATTCCAACCCCGACCCCACGACAAGCAGACGGAGACACCATGGGCTTTCTTGCCGGCAAGCGCTTTCTCATCACCGGCGTGTTGTCCAACCGCTCGATCGCCTATGGCATCGCGCGCGCCTGTCACGCCCAGGGGGCAGAGCTGGCCTTCAGCTACGTGGGTGAACGCTTCAAGGAACGCGTGACCGAGTACGCCGGCCACTTCGGCTCCAACCTGGTGTTTGAATGCGATGTGTCGGAAGACAGCCACATCGACCGTATCTTCAAAGAGCTGTCGCAGGCGTGGCCACAGTTCGACGGCTTTGTGCACTCCATCGGTTTTGCCCCGCGCGAGGCCATTGCCGGCGACTTCTTGGAAGGCATGACGCGCGAGAACTTTCGCATCGCGCACGAGATTTCGGCCTACAGCTTCCCGGCGCTGGCCAAGGCCGCCCTGCCCTACCTGCGGCCGCAGTCGGCGCTGCTGACCTTGACCTATTTGGGCTCGATTCGCGCCGTGCCCAACTACAACACCATGGGCCTGGCCAAGGCCGCGCTGGAGGCCAGCGTGCGCTACCTGGCCGCCAGCATGGGCCCCAAAGGCGTGCGCGTGAACGGTATCTCGGCTGGGCCCATCAAGACGCTGGCAGCCAGCGGCATCAAGGACTTTGGCAAGCTGCTGGGCATGGTGGCGGCAGCTTCGCCCTTGGGCCGCAACGTGACGATTGATGACGTGGGCAACGTGGCGGCTTTTCTGCTGTCCGACCTGGCAGGCGGTGTCACCTCAGAGATCACCTATGTCGACGGCGGTTTCAGCCAGGCGATGAATGTCGGCGACCTTTCGAGCAGCTGAAGGCCGCACCAAGCGCACCAAGCGCACCACGCAGACGCCGCGGAACCGGCTTCGCCGGGCCGCTGGCGTCGCCCCCTGGGGGGCAGCGCCGCAGGCGCTCCGGGGGGGTCTATGCCTCGCGCACGCAGTCCACGTAGTAGTGGCGCTGCCCCGGCACGCTGTCGTCTTCCACCAGGCCGTGCACGTCGGTGTCAAAGCCCGGGAAAGCCGCGTTGAACTCACGCGTGAAGCGCAGGTAGTCGACGATCTTCTTGTTGAAGCGCTCGCCAGGAATGAGCAGCGGAATGCCCGGCGGATACGGTGTCAGCATCGACGTAGTGATGCGCCCTAACAGCACATCAATGCCCACGCGTTCGGTCTTGCGGTGGGCGATATGCGCAAAGGCATCGCTGGGCTTCATGGCGGGTGCGATGTCCGACAAGTACATCTCGGTCACCAGGCGCGCGATGTCACCCTTGGCATAGGTCTCGTGGATGGCCTGGCACAGGTCGCGCAAGCCCATGCGCTCGTAACGTGGATTGGCCGCGCAAAACTCGGGCAGGATGCGCCACATAGGCGCGTTGCGGTCGTAGTCGTCCTTGAACTGCTGCAAGGCCGTCAGCAGCGTGTTCCAGCGGCCCTTGGTGATGCCGATGGTGAACATGATGAAGAAGGAATAGAGGCCCGTCTTTTCCACCACCACGCCGTGCTCGGCCAAGAACTTGGTGACGATGGCCGCCGGAATGCCAGTCTTGGCAAACTTGCCCGACATGTCCAGCCCGGGCGTGATGAGGGTGCACTTGATGGGGTCGAGCAGGTTGAAGCCATCGGCCAAAGCGCCAAAGCCGTGCCACTTGTCGCCCGCCTTCAGCACCCAGTCGGCACTTTTGCCTATGCCCTCGGCGGGCAGTTTGTCTGGGCCCCAGACCGTGAACCACCAGTCCTTGCCAAAGTCCTTGTCGATCTTGCGCATGGCGCGCCTGAAGTCGAGTGACTCGGCGATGCTTTCTTCCACCAGCGCCGGGCCGCCAGGCGCTTCCATCATGGCCGCAGCCACGTCGCAGCTGGCGATGATGGCGTACTGCGGGCTGGTGCTGGTGTGCATCAGGTAGGCCTCGTTGAAGAGGTGACGGTCCAGCTTGCGTTCAGCCGCGTCTTGCACCAGCACCTGTGAAGCCTGGCTGATGC
This sequence comes from Rubrivivax sp., assembly GCA_031379155.1. Lineage (GTDB taxonomy): Bacteria > Pseudomonadota > Gammaproteobacteria > Burkholderiales > Burkholderiaceae_C > Rubrivivax. The sequence goes on along the minus strand of JANNEX010000343.1, from coordinate 5,170 downwards.
CGGCCAGGAGCTTGTGCGTGCTTTGCGTGGCAAACACCAGCTGATCCTTGGGCCGAGGGCGGTTCTTGCCCATGGCGTGAAAGCTGCTGTAGAACTTGTGAAAGGCGGCGTGGGGCAACCAGGCTTCGTCGAAGTGCAATGTGTCGATATAGCCGTCAAGCGCGTGTTTGATGGTCTCGGTGTTGTAGAGCACACCGTCGTAAGTGCTCTGCGTCAGCGTCAGGATGCGCGGCTTGACGGTGGCCGCATCCACGCCCGCCAGCAACGGGTTGGCAGCGATCTTCTTGCGGATGGTGTCGGGCGAAAACTCGCTTTGCGGAATGGGCCCGATGATGCCGAAGTGGTTGCGCGTGGGCGTCAAAAACACCGGCACAGCACCGGTCATGATGATGCTGTGCAAGATGCTCTTGTGGCAATTGCGGTCCACCACCACCACGTCACCGGGCGCCACCGCGTGGTGCCAGACCATTTTGTTGCTGGTGCTGGTGCCGTTGGTGACAAAAAAGCAGTGGTCGGCGTTGAAGATGCGCGCGGCATTGCGCTCACTTTGCGCGATAGGCCCGGTGTGGTCCAGCAACTGGCCCAGTTCTTCAACGCTGTTGCAGACGTCGGCGCGCAGCATGTTCTCGCCAAAAAACTGGTGGAACATCTGGCCTACCGGGCTTTTCAGGAAGGCCACGCCACCGCTGTGGCCCGGGCAGTGCCACGAATAACTGCCATCTTGAGCGTAGTCCATCAGCGCCTTGAAAAACGGCGGCGCCAGGCCATCAAGGTAGCTGCGCGCTTCGCGGATGATGTGGCGGGCCACAAATTCCGGCGTGTCCTCGAACATGTGGATGAAGCCGTGCAGCTCACGCAGGATGTCGTTGGGAATGTGCTGGCTGGTGCGCGTTTCGCCGTAGATGTAGATGGGAATGTCGGCGTTTTTGAAGCGGATTTCTTCGATGAACTTGCGCAGGTTGAGCACGGCGGGGTCCAGCTCGGGCCCTGGCGTGAACTCTTCGTCGTCGATGCTCAAGATGAAAGCGCTGGCGCGGCTTTGCTGTTGCGCAAACTGGCTCAGGTCGCCATAGCTGGTGGCGCCCAGCACCTCGAAGCCTTCTTTTTCTATCGCCTCGGCCAGCGCACGGATGCCCAGGCCCGAGGTGTTCTCAGAGCGAAAGTCTTCGTCGATGATGACGATGGGAAAGCGAAAGCGAAGCATGGCGCGGGCCTTGTGAAAATGCAGGTCGGGGCGAAAAGACCGCGAAGTGTAGGGTCGGCACTGGCTTGCATCGCAGGCAGTGGCGCACTGGCTACACTGGCCGCCTGGCCAGGGGTGGCCGCACCAGGAGACGCGCTTGAACTGGAATGCACCCACGCTGTGGTGGATGGTGGCAGGTGCGATGGTGGCGGTGGAGTTGGCCACCGGCACCTTCTACCTGCTGATGCTGGCGCTGGGCGCCACTGCGGGCGCCTTGGCCGCGCACGCAGGTGTGGGCTTGATCGCCCAAGTGGTGGTAGCCGCGTTCGTAGGGGGTGGTGCCGTGGTGGGCTGGCACTTGAAGCGCGCGGGCCAGCCGCAGGCTGAGCCGGCGCAGAGCAATCGCGACGTGAACATGGACATTGGCCAGACCGTGCACGTCAAGACCTGGTCCAGCGAAGGCACGGCGCGTGTGCCTTACCGGGGCGCCACGTGGTCGGTGCGTTTGGCCAGCGGGCAGGCGCACGAAGCGGGTCTGTTTGTCATCGTGGCCGTGCTGGGCAGTGAACTGCAAGTCGCGCCGCAGCCCAAGACCTGATTTCCCGCGCCCCAAAACAACCTAGAAAGAGCCCATGACTCTCGCACTCATCCTGGCCGCCATCGCCGTCATCTTCATCATCCGCACGCTCAAGATTGTGCCGCAGCAAAACGCCTACGTGGTGGAACGCCTGGGCAAGTACGACCGCACGCTGACACCGGGCCTGAGCTTCGTGGTGCCCTTCGTGGACCGCGTGGCCTACAAACATTCGCTCAAAGAAGTGCCGCTGGACGTGCCCAGCCAGGTCTGCATCACCAGAGACAACACGCAGCTGCAAGTCGACGGCATCCTGTACTTCCAGATCACCGATCCCATGCGTGCCAGCTATGGCAGCAGCAATTACATCGTGGCCATCACACAGTTGGCGCAGACCACGCTGCGCAGCGTGGTGGGCAAGATGGAATTGGACAAGACCTTCGAAGAGCGTGACCACATCAACGCCAGCGTGGTCAATGCGCTGGACGAAGCGGCACTGAACTGGGGCGTCAAGGTGCTGCGTTATGAGATCAAAGACCTCACGCCACCGGCCGCTATTCTGCACGCCATGCAAGCGCAGATCACAGCCGAGCGCGAAAAGCGCGCGCTCATCGCGGCGTCTGAAGGCCGCCGTCAAGAGCAGATCAACATCGCCACTGGCGAGCGCGAAGCATTCATCGCGCGCAGCGAAGGCGCAAAGCAGGCCGAGATCAACAAGGCGCAGGGTGAGGCCACGGCCATCACTGCAGTGGCCGACGCCACGGCAGACGCCATACGCAAGATCGCCGCCGCCATCCAACAGCCCGGTGGCGAGCAAGCCGTGCAATTGAAGGTGGCCGAAAAAGCCGTCGACGCCTATGGCCACTTGGCCAAGGTCAACAACACCATGATCGTGCCCGGTCACATGGGCGAAGTGGCGGGCCTCATCGGCACCGCCATGGCGCTGTTAAAAGGCGGCAAGACAGGGCCGTGAAAGCGTTAGCCGCACTCAATGTGATGGGCACTGCGCTGGTGCCCTGCTCCTACGACCCTTTGACCGGTTGGTGGCGCGACGGCTGCTGCCACACCGACGACCACGACGCTGGCAGTCACGTCATCTGCGTGCGCGTGTCGGTGGCCTTTCTCAACTTCCAGATGGAGCGTGGCAACGACCTCATCAGTCCGCGCCCCAAACAGCGCTTTCGTGGTCTCAAACCCGGCGACCGCTGGTGCGTGTGCGCGCTGCGCTGGCGGCAGGCGCATGAAGCAGGCTGCGCGCCGCCCGTGGTGCTGGAAAGCACACACCAACGCGCGCTGGACTACGTGCTGATGGATTGGCTGCGCCAGCATGCTGTGGCGCCAGCAGCGCAAGGCTAGAATCGCGGCCGCTTGAATGCACCGACAAGCCAGTGGTCTATGCATCAACAACGGAAGGGTGGATGAGCGGCTTAAGTCGCACGCCTGGAAAGCGTGTGGGGGTTAACAGCCCCCCGCGGGTTCGAATCCCGCCCCTTCCGCCATGCTTCACACCGTCAATGTGCTGCTGAACCCAGCATCAACCCGCCCTCAGCGGCCTTGATGAGTGGGCCCTCGCCAATCAGCGGCGAGCCCATCAAGCCCGCATTGCAACCCTATGCGCCTGCCGCCAGATCCGTGGCCGCAGGCGCGGGTCAGTTCTGCCGGCAGCGAAGACGCTTCGACATTGGGTTCTTGCCGATCACGGCCACCGGCAAAACGACAGCTCAGACTTTGCGCCGACGCGAGGCCAAAGCTAACAGGGCCACGCCAGCCAAGGCGAACGAGCCGGGTTCAGGCACATGGTTGTCACGCACGGTGATGGCACTGGCAGCCACTTCACCGTTGTTGCCCACCTCGCCGATGTAGAGAAACATGCCGCTGGTGGACACTGCGGCGGTCAGGTTGAAGGTGATGACGCCGTTATCGCCCATCGACAAAAAGCCGAAGGGTGTGGTGGTGGACGACTCGCCGTCAAAGCTGCCCAGTGTGGCCACCGTGTCGTCCACGGCCAGGCCGGTGGCATTGGTGCCAAACAGGCGTGGGTCTGCGGGTGTGCGCTGTGCGCCTGGCGTGAAGCTGGTGCCGGCGACAAAGTCAAACACCGACAGCCCCACCAGGCCGGCGGCGCAGGCGGCGGTGGCGCAGTCGGTGCTGGACAGTTTGATGGCATCCAGGTCGAAGCCCGAGAACTGACCCGGTGCGCCACCCAGACCCGCGCTGTTGTCGGCGATCTGCACGGACAGAATGGAGCCCAGGCCCACGGTGGACAAATCGGCCTTGAACACGCCAGTGGCGGCCAGCGTGCCGCCAGTGACACCGGTGAGTTGCGTAAAGGTGACCGAGGCTGACCAGGCGCTGGCACTGAGGGCACTGGCGGCAGCGGCAGCCAATAGTTGCTGACGAAGTTTCATGGCGGATCCTTGAAAGTGACGGCGGGCTGACGGGATGCCTGCGTGGCCGGTGAGCGCACCTTAGGGCGATATCCACGCGCCCGCGTCCCTAGGGCAGGGGGTGTCCACCCATCTTGGTGTGTCGCCGCTCAGGACGGCTGGCTGTCGCGTTGCTCTCGTTGCAATTGTTCGTACAAAGCCAAGTAGCTACGCGCCGGCGCCTGCCACGACAGGTCTTGCCGCATGGCGGCGGCCCTGCGCTGCTGCCAGGCTGGGGCATTGCCGCGCAGCGCTGCCGCGCGCAGCACGCAGCGTTGCAGCGCTTGCGGCGTGGCGGCGTCGAAGACAAAGCCCGTCGCCGGGCGCGCAGGATCGCCGTCGTCCTGCACGGTGTCAGCCAGCCCGCCGACCCGGCGCACGATGGGCATCGTGCCGTAGCGCAATCCGTAGAGCTGCGTCAGGCCGCAGGGCTCGAAGCGCGAGGGCACCAGGATGGCGTCGGCCCCTGCCACCAGGCGATGCGCGCGCGCTTCGTCGTAACCAATGTGCACGTGCACACGCCCCGGGTGCGCTTGTTGCGCCAGCCCAAAGGCGGCTTCCAGCGCTGGCTCTCCTGTGCCCTGCAAGGCCAGTTGCACCCCACCTTGCAACAGGCCGGGCAAAGCGGCCAACACCAAGTCCAGGCCCTTCTGTGAAGTCAAACGGCTGACGATGGTCACCAGCAGCCCGGCAGGGTCTTGGTCCAGAGCCAATTCCTGGCACAGCGCGGCGCGGCAAGCGGCCTTGCCTTGCGCTTGCTGCAAGTCGTAGCGCTGTGCAATGGCCGGGTCGGTGGCTGGGTTCCAAACCTCGCTGTCGATGCCGTTGAGGATGCCGCTGACGTGCGGCCCACGGCTGCGTATCACACCGTCCAGGCCGCAGCCAAATTCATGCGTGGCAATCTCACGCGCGTAGCTGGGGCTGACGGTGGTGATCTGGTGCGCAAACTGCAAGCCCGCTTTCATGAAGCTAAGTTGGCCGTGGAAT
>JANNEX010000339.1:0-1792 GCA_031379155.1 Rubrivivax sp. | reverse complement strand
GTGCTGTGCTACCACCGCTTCGCGGCGGGCGCTGCAGGTGCGCTGTCGGGCAGCAGCAAGATGCTCATGCCCGCCGCTCAGTTTGAGGCCCAGCTGGAATGGCTGGCACGCGAAGGCTTCCGCGTTTTGCGCCTGAGCGAGCTGCAAGCCTTCTTGCAAGGTCAGCAAGTACTGCCACCACATTCGGTCGTTATCACGGTCGACGATGGCTGGGAGAGTTTTTACCGCCACGCCTTCCCGCTGCTGCAAAAACACCGCGTGCCAGCCACGCTGTTTGTGACCACCGACTTGATCGGCAGCCGCGAAGGCCTGAGCTGGGCGCAATTGCGAGAGATGGCGCAGTCGGGCCTGGTCGACATTCAGGCGCACACCAAAAGCCACCGCCACCTCAGCGACCGTCTGCCCGGCGAAAGCGACACCGCCTGGCAGCGCAACCTGGCCACTGAGCTGCGCCAGCCGCGCCAATTGCTGGAACGTCAGTTGGCCGACGTGGGCGTCAAGGTGCAGCACCTGGCCTACCCTTTTGGCGATGTCAATGAGGCCGTGCTGGCCGCCTTGGCCAACGAGGCCTACACACTGGCCTTTACCGTGCGCGCCGGTGGCAATGCTTTTTACGCCGCGCCGCACTTGCTGCGTCGCACGATGATCTTTGGCGACCACACGCTGGCTGACTTTGCCGCCCGCGTGCAGACGCGGCGCGACTTGAACCAGCCATGAAGCGCAGGCCGGCCACTGCGACGCTATCGATGGGGCTGGCCTGCGGTTGCGTGGCTGGGTTGATGGCCTGCAGCACAGCGCCGCGCACTCAAGCCGTGGAGCCTGCGGGTGGTGTGCCCGCCGCCAGCACGGCCATCAGCGCTAACGAAGAAGCCACCTTGGCGGCCTGGCTGTTGCAACAGCGCCTGCGGGCGCAGCAAGCCCAGGCCGCAGGCCAACACCCGGCGGCGCTGCAGGCCTGGGCCGCTGTGCTAGCACTTGAGCCAGAAGACGGCCCCGCGCGGGCCGGCCTTGAGCAAGCGCGCGCGGCCACCCAGCAAGCGGCGCAGCAACATGCACAGCGCGCGGAGCAGGCGCGCGCCCGTGGTGAGATTGAAGCCGCCATGCGTGGGCATCTCGAGGCGCTGGCGCTCGACCCAGGGCTGCACACGTCGGCACAAGCCCTGCGTGAGCTTGAAAACCTGCGCGCGCGGCGGCTGTCGCCGACCCGCTTTGCGCGGGCGCCTCTGCCGCCACTTGCACCCGAACTTTCACCCGCACTGGCACCCCCCCGCGACATGGCGGCAGCGTCAGCGCTGGATGAGGCCGACCTGCTGCAAGCCCATGGCGAGCCCGAAGCCGCGTTGCAGTTGCTTGAGCCCATGGCGCGCGAGCCGCGCGCCGATGGCACGCTCAAACAACGGGTGTGTGAGCTGTTGCTGCGCCCTGGCCAAGCTTTGACGCTAGAGCGTGTGCGGCGCTGCCTGCGCCTGCTGCCAAAGTTTTCGCCGGCCCTGCAAGCCGAACAGGCGCTGCGCGGCGCGGCGCGCTGATCGGTTTGCCCATCAGTCCTGCACTTTGGCCGCTAGCTGGGCCGCCTGGCCAGGCTCAGCAGTCGAGCTTGCTGCCTTGTTTGCGCAAACGCTCGATGAGGTCCAGGGCCCTTTGTCGCTCAGTGCGCGCGCTGCCGTGCGCAGGGTCAATCTCCAGCACCTTGTCGTAGGCGCGCACGGCATTGCACAGGTCTTGCCGCGCGGCCAGCGTGCGGCCTTCGCGCATCAGGGCTGTGATGCGCTCGGTGCCGGGTGAAGGCGCA
>JANNEX010000337.1:0-1833 GCA_031379155.1 Rubrivivax sp. | reverse complement strand
GATGGCCATGGGCGAATGGCGAAAGCTGAACCAGACGTCGCCATCAAAAAAGCGCGCCAAGGCCGAAGGGGCGGTGGTCGTAGTCATGGTCAGATCAGTGGCCACCGGCGGGCTTTTCCATGCGCAGGCGCGGGTCGACGGCGAAGTACAACAAGTCGACCACCAGGTTGACGATGACGAAGATGAGCGCGATCAAACACAGGTAAGCGGCCATCACCGGGATGTCGGCAAACTGCACCGCCTGGATGAAGAGAAAGCCCATGCCGGGCCACTGGAAGACGGTCTCGGTGATGATGGCAAAAGCAATCAAGCTGCCCAGTTGCAAGCCAGTGATGGTGATGACCGGCACCAGCGTGTTTTTCAGCGCGTGGCCGAAGTAGACGCTGCGGTCTTGCAAGCCACGCGCACGCGCGAACTTGACGTAGTCGGTGCGCAGCACTTCGAGCATTTCTGCGCGCACCAGCCGCATGATGAGTGCGAGCTGAAAGACGCACAGCGTGACGGCGGGCAGCAGCAGGTGTTGCCAGCCGTCGGCGCTGAGCAGGCCGGTGGTCCAGCTGCTCGAGCCAAACAGCGCCACCGTTTCGCCACGGCCAAAACTGGGCAGCCATTTCAGCGTTACCGCGAAGACCAGGATGAGCAGGATGCCGATGAGAAAGGTCGGCAGCGATACGCCCAGCAGCGACAAAGTCATCACCAGTTGTGAGCCGAATTTGCCACGCCTTAGGGCTGCATACACACCCAGCGGCACGCCCAGGCCGAGTGCCAGTACGGCGGCCGCCAAGGCGAGTTCCAGCGTGGCCGGAAAACGTTCGGCTATCAATGTGGATACGCGCCGGCCCTGGCGCAGGCTGAGGCCAAATTCGCCTTGCACGGCGTTGCCTATGAAGCTGGCGAACTGCACCGGGAAAGGCTGGTCCAGGCCCAGGTCTTTGCGCAGTTGTTCGCGCTGCTCTTGCGTGGCGTCTTGCCCCAGCAAGCTGGTGACGGGGTCGCCCACGTACTGGAACAGCATGAAAGAAATGAAGGCCACCGTGAGCATGACGATCACGGCTTGCAGCAAACGGCGGAGGATGAAAACCAGCATGAACGGCGGTGCTGCCCTGGGGTGACGCAGCAGCCAAACATCGTGGCTGCGGCAGAGCTGTCAATGATGCGGGCAAGCGGCGAGCGCAACAGCCGGAACTACCCGCAGCCTTGGCTGACTGCCGACTTCAGTGCAGTTCGACCGCGCCGTACCACGAGCGGGCTTGGCTGCCCGTGTTGTCGCTGTCGGTCATGAAGGCCACGGCGGTCAGCGTGCCTGGTGCTTCACCAAACGCCAGCTGATAGTCGGCCACCAGGTCACGGCGGTGATCGCGCCAGCGGCGCAAGTGTGTGGGGCCGGAGTCGACGACGATCTTGCGGATGCGGTCGCTGCGTGGGTTGATGATGACCGTGCCAACCGGGGCGGTGGCGTCCCACACGTACATCAGGGTGGCGAACGGTGGGCGCTCGCCAGTCAGTGCCTCGGCCAGGTCAAACATGGCACGTGTGCGCATGGGCAGGCGCGAGACATCGCCTGCAAAAGCAAACAGCAAACGAGCCGGCGCGTCTTCCTTCGACACTTCGGCCACGTTGCCATTGGCCACCAGGTCTTGCACCCACCAGGCAAAACTCACCTGCTTCAATTCGCCAGGCGCGATTTGCACTTGTTTGCGCCACATGCTGGCCGAGCCATCAGACACGGCGGCGATGGCGGGCCGGCCATCCTTGTGCTCCGGGCTGTAGCGTGTCAGGGCTTTGCCGGGCAAAAGAACGTCGTGCCACATTGCGCTGGACGGCGGCGCGCTT
>JANNEX010000325.1:0-4326 GCA_031379155.1 Rubrivivax sp. | reverse complement strand
GAAGGTGGTGTCTTTGGAAATGACGGACATGAAGAGGTCTCCGAAAATCAGTGGGAATCGTGAGCAGCCATCAAGCAGCCGCCGCGGAACGGGCTAAGCCCGGCCGCCAGCGGCGCCCCCTTGAGGGGGCAGCGGCGTCAGCCGCTCCGGGGGTGGGCGAACTCACCAGCGCTTGGTTTTGATGTTGTGCACGTGCGCGTGTTCGCCAGCCTTGATGCTGGCCACGACCTTGCCCATGCTGATGCCGTACTTGATGACGGTGTCGCCCACCGCCATGTCCTTGAGCGCCACCTTGTGGCCTATGGGCACGTCTTGGCGCGCGTCCACCGTCATCATGCGGTCTTCATCCATGATCCAGCCGTTCAAGGCCATGCCGGCTTTGACGCCTTCCACCACCACCACGGCCACGCTGTCGTGGGCGTCGTGCAATACAAAGTGAATCATCCTTGGGGCTCCTGTTGGGGCGGTCATGCGGGGCCGGGTGCACAGTATCGAGGCATGCCATCGCCCTCGTCAATCATGTCATATAGATGATATGAATGTCTGGAAGGCGGGTCAGCTCGATGCGGCTAAGATCAAGCATGGCTTCCACCCGCCCCGCCCTGACTGCCATCGCGCCCGACGCGGCCGGCATGCCGCTGTACCGCGCCGTCAAGCGCGCGCTGCTCAAGACGATTGAGTCGGGCGCCGTGGCGCCCGGCGACGCCCTGCCCAGTGAAACCGAACTGTCGGCCGAGTTTGGTGTTTCAGTGGGCACCCTGCGCCGCGCCGTGGACGACCTGGTGGCCGAGCACATCCTGGTGCGCCGCCAGGGCCGTGGCACCTTCGTGGCCACCCACACCAGCGACCGTTTCTTGTTTCAGTTTTTCCACGTCGAGCGCGGCGACGGGCGGCGTGACGCGCCCGAGGTGGAACTGGTGTCCTTTGAGCGCACACGCCTGGACGAAGAAGCTGCCGACGCCTTGAGCCGCCCCGTCGGTGAAGCCGCGCTGCACATTGAAAACCGCCTGCGCCTGCAAGGCAAAGCCGTGGTGCATGACCGCTTGCTTATCCCTGCCGCACTCTTTAAAGGCCTGACCGAAAAACGCTGGCGCGAGCGCCCCAGCACCATCTATCACCTCTACCAAAGCGAATTTGCCATCACCGTGGTGCGCGCCCACGAACGCCTGCGCGCGGTAGGCGCTGACCGCGCAGCGGCACGCGTGCTGGGCGTGCCCGTGGGCCAGCCGGTGCTGCAAGTGCGACGTGTGGCGCTCGACCTGGGCGGCAAGCCGGTGGAGTGGCGCGTCAGCACGGTGGTGACGGCGCAGCATGACTACGTCAATCTGTTGACACGGCCGGCATAGGTGGGTGGCGGAAGCGGTGGCCTGACGGCGCAGAGTGCCTGTGATCAAAATCGCTTTTGTGTCCTGCGCCAACATTGAGTTTCGCAAGGAACAGCCCGCCTGGGACGAGATTGCCGAGGCCAAACCCGACTTGCTGCTTTTGCTGGGTGACAACACTTCCTGGGCTTTGCCGAGAACAACAACCGACCGCACATGTACTGCACCTGCGACCTGGGCGATGTGCCCGCCAAGCCTGCCGACCCGGTGGGGTTCAAACCCAGTAAGGACATCTTCCTCTCAGGGGACATTCACAGAAACACCTGGCGGGCCTGGCCCGGGTTCTTCGAAGCCACGTCGTCGGGTGTGGCCAGCGTTGCAACTGACGCCAACCTGCCCATCGACAACAGGGGCTTGCCCAGCTATGAATTCGGGGCGGGCAGTGTGCGTGTTGAATTGAACGGCCACAAACCATCTAGAACTTTTGACAAGCGCATCAGCCTCGACAGCTGGACTGTGCGGTGATGGCCTGACATTCAAACAGGCTGATCAGGGCGCCAGCGCCGCCAGGTTCAGCGCATGCGAACGGCCCAGCCACAGCGCGCAGTCACGATGGTCACGCAAGTCGTCGCCGGTGTTGGGGTGCACAAACACATTCAACGCGCCGTGGTTCAGCGTCAGCCAGCCCAGCACGGCTGAAAAATTGACGGCCGGCACGGCCAACTGATAGCTCCACATCGGGTGCGGGCCCACCGGTTTTTCGTGGAAGCGTCCCATTTCAAACAAACCGTTCAGGTGGGTTTGAATGTGTTCACGCAAGGCCCAGGCGGCGTAGCGGCTGCTGGCGTCAAAGTAGACGTGGGCGTGCCAACTGGTGATGGTGGAGGGGTCTTGATTCATTGTGTGATTGTGATGGCCAAGCCCCCCCAGGCCCGTTCAGCTCACCCCGGTGCCGCGCCCTGCGTGCCCGTGAACACCGAGTACAGCGACTGGCTGGCCGCCATGAACAAGCGGTTGCGCTTGGGCCCGCCAAAACACACGTTGCCACAGACTTCAGGCAAGCGAATGCGCCCGATCAGCTTGCCCTGTGGGTTCCACACCGTGACACCGCTGTAGCCCACGGCGCGGCCGGCATTGCTGGAACACCACAGGTTGCCGTCGACGTCGGCACGCACGCCGTCGGGGCCGCACTTGATGCCGTTGACCATGAAGTCGGTGAACAGTTTGCCGTTGCTGAGTTTGTTGTCCGCGCCGACGTCAAACACAAACATGTCGCCCTTGCCACCGGGGCCTGCGTCGCCCGGTCCCTGGCCGGTGCTGACGACATAGAGCTTTTTGTAGTCGGGCGAAAAACACAGGCCATTGGGGTCGGGCACCTGGGCTTCGCTCAGCACTTGTGTGATGGCGCCGCTTTTGTCGACGCGGTAGCAGGCGGTGGGCATCTCGCGCTTGTAGCCACCGTACTCAGGTGGCTGGCCCAGGCGTGAATTCAAACGGCCGGCTTTGTTGGCCGGACCGCCAGCCGCGTCTACCGTGCCTTCATAAAACTGCGCGCCATAGGGCGGGTCGGTGAACCAGTAGCTGCCGTCAGGGTGTGGCACCACGTCGTTGGGCGAATTCAGGCGCTTGCCCTCGAACATGTTGGCAATGATGGTGGCCGAGCCGTCCAGCTCATAGCGCACCACGCGCCGGCCCAGGTGTTCGCACGACAGTTGTCGGCCCTGGAAGTCAAAGGTGTTGCCGTTGCTGTTGTTCGAAGGCGCACGCATGACGCTGACATGGCCGTCGTCTTCAAGCCAGCGCATCTGCCGGTTGTTGGGAATGTCGCTCCACACCAGGAAGCGGCCGACCGAATTCCAGGCCGGCCCTTCAGCCCACAGCGCGCCCGTCCAGAGCCGCTGAATTGGCGCGTTAGGCTGGCGCAGGCCGTCGAACGAGCCGTCGATGGTCAGCACGTCGGGGTCGGTGAAATAGGTGGTGGGCGCGCCGTTGGCGCTGAAGTCGCGCGGCGGGCTGGTCACGGTGCTGGGTGGCGCCACCGGGCCCAGCGCGTTTGACGGATTGTTCTGCGCGTTTGCCAGGCGGGGTGCCAGGCTGGGTGCCAGCACGGCAGCGCCGATGGCCGCGCCCACGCCACGCAGCAATGTGCGGCGCATGGGGGATTCGTCTGCAGCAGGAACTGAAATGTCGCCTGGCATGTGTCTTCTCCATCTGTTCTGTTTTAGAGGCAAAGGCCGCCGTGATGGCGGGCCCAGGGCATGCTACGCGCCGCAATGTGGATAGGCCAGATGAAGTTGGATTTGTCGGGGTTGACCATGGCCGGCGGGGTACCGCAGCCTGCGCACTAACGAGAGGCGGCGTCTTCGGCGCGTTGTGCTGCGCCTTGGTCGATGGCCTGTTGCACACGCTGGGCCGCCTGCTGGGCGGCGTTGGTGCTTGTGCCGCTGCGATTGACAGCGCTGGCGGCAGCACTGGTGGCAGCGCTGGCGCCCGGCCCAGCGGGCGCGAGTGTCCGCATCTGGCTGGCTGAGAGTTTCATGACCAGGAACACCACCAGCAGCAAGGTGGTGACGGACAGCAGCGCGCGCATCATGTTGACCCCCATCGGCTTGACTCGACACTTATACGCCGCCACCACAGCGGCGTGGCGTGCCGATCAGGCGATGGCGGGCTGCGCGTTCGGCGCCCGGCTTGCCGCAGGCGACGTGGGCGGCGGGCGGTCAAACACCACGCGCCGCCCCGCGCCCTTGTGGCGTATGCCCATCACACGCAGGCCCGGGTGTTGGGCCCACAGCGCACGCACCAGCGCCCTCAGCGCGGCAGGGTTTACCGACACCGCCGTGAGGATCCAGGCCACGTCACTGCCATGCGCCAGCGTGTTGGCCGGCGCCGGCCCGCCGCGCGCAAAGCGCTCGGCCACATCAGCGTCGTACAGGGCCCAGCCCAGGTAGCCGACCACGCGTTCGCCGTCCAGCGCAAACAGACAGTGCCCGCGCTGGATTTG
>JANNEX010000573.1:0-6110 GCA_031379155.1 Rubrivivax sp. | reverse complement strand
CATCGTCAACGGGCTGCGCAAGGTGCTTACACACGGCGTGTCGGCGTCGCGCCCCGGCGACCTGCCACCGCCCGGCAGCAGCCGCGAAGCGCTGACCCTGGTGCCCGACGACACCATCGAACTTGAAATCGTTACCTCGCGCCTGGCCCTGGCGGTGATGGACCGTGCGTCGTGGGAATTTGCCGACCTGCGTTCACGCGTGGCCCACCTTGAAGGCCGCACCGAGCTTGACCCGCACGACATGCTGCGTGCCCACGTGCTGGCGCGCATCATCTTCGACGCCTGGCGTGCGGCCGGTTTGACGCTTGAAGGCTGGCGCGAAGTGCAGCCCATCTTGCACGACGAAATTGCGCTGCTGGTGGAAGAGGCTTACCACGAAGCCAACCGCTGGCTGGTCGAACACAAGGTGCTGGCCGAGGTGGACTTGCGGCCTTTCATCAAACGTTCACGCACCCACCCTAACGCCCAAATGGGGTGGGCCGGGCAGGGTGGCAGTTTTGCGGGTGACGCGGCTTCTTCGGCGGCCATGGCGCTGGGTGCGCCTTCTGAATATCCCAGCTCAGCCGGTTTTGCCTCAGCCGGGCGTGGCCTGGGCCAGTGGGGCAACGGGCCTTCGGGCGGCGGCCGTGGCGTTGGCGAAGAGACACGCATGATGACGCGCGCCGCGCCCCTGGCGCGCAGCCGCGAACATGCAGAGGCGGTGTTGGGGCGGCTGAACCGCCTTATCGGCCGCCATGTGCCCAGCTTTGCGACATCGACCCGTTCGCAGGCGCTGGAGCGCACACCGCAGGTGCTGTCGCCAGGCCTGGCACGCGCCATTGATTCGGCCGAGCAAGGCATACGCCAGCGCCTGGCGCCCAGCACCACGCAGCACGGCGACCCCGTGGTCACCACGCCGGTGCTGCTGGAAGAGCTGCACCAGCGCAAGCAGTCGCTCAAGAAAGCCGCCGCGTCGCCTGAAGAGCGCGCGACGATTGAAATCGTGGCCCTGCTGTTCCAGAGCATCCTCACCGAAGACCGCATCCCGGCCCAGGTGCGCGTGTGGTTTGCGCGCTTGCAGATGCCGGTGCTGCGTGTGGCGGTGACTGAGCCCGACTTCTTCGCCACCATTGACCACCCGGCGCGCCGCCTGATTGACCGCATGGGCGCTTGTGTGATGGGCTTTGACAGTGCCGCCCATGGCGTGGGTGCGGCGCTTGAAAAAGAGATCAAGCGCATCGTGCAGGTGGTCGAGGCCTACCCCGACACGGGGCGTCGCGTCTTCCAGACCGTGCTGATCGAATTCGAGAAGTTTTTGGAGCACTACTTCAAGAACGAAAACGAAATCACCAAGCGCGGTGTCTCGCTGGCCCAGCAGGTGGAGCAGCGCGAAACGCTGGCCATCCAGTACACCATTGAGTTGCGCCGCATGCTCAATGAAGTGCCGGTGCAAGAAGGCGTGCGCCAGTTTTTGTTCCACGTCTGGGCCGACGTGCTGGCCACCACGGCGGTGCGCTACACGGCACAGGGTGAGGTGACCAAGACGATGAAGCGCGCGGCCGCTGACCTGATCTGGAGCGCCAGCGCGAAAGTGACAAGAGAGGAACGGGCCGAGGTCATCCGCCGCCTGCCCGTGCTGCTCAAAAGCCTGCGCGAAGGCATGCATTCGGCCGGCATGGACACGCCCAAGCAAGACGAACACATCCAGCAGCTCAACAACTCTTTGGCGGCTGCCTTTACTGCCAAGGCCGCGGTGATTCCTGACGAGCGCCTGCGCGAATTGATGGAGCGGCTGGAAACGCTGGAAGAACTGCTGCCCGACGCCGCCGATGTCGAGATCGACGAGTCCATGGTGCTGGACCTCTCAGGTCACCAAAGCTCAGAGTTAGAGGTCGTGCTTGAAGGCGGCTCTATGCCCACCCCGGCCATGGTCTCGTGGGCGCGTGAACTGCAAGTTGGCAGCTGGTACATGCTGGACCGTGGCGGCCACACCGAGCCGGTGCAACTGTCGTGGCACGGCCTGCGCAAACAGCTTTCGCTGTTTGTCACGCCGCAAGGGCGTTGTGTGCTGTTTCAGCAGCACCGCCTGGCGTCGTATTTGCAAGCCGGTTTGATCGTGCCGGCGCAAGACGAAGCGCTGACGGTGCGCGCCACGCGCAGTGCCTTGGCCAAGCTGGATGTGGACGCTTCAAGACTGCTGTCGTAGCGGCCTGGGGCAGTGGCTGCGCCGCTGCTAGTGAATCACACGGTCTTCGGCGTCGACAAAAAGTTCGTCCAGCACCAGCGCGTCGGGCTCTTCGCCCAAGCTCCAAAAGACCATCAGCACGATGATCTTCAGGTCTTCCAGGTCCATGGGGCCGTTGCCCACGGCCATGGCGCGGTCGAGCACCATTTCGCGCATGGGTGCGGGCATCACACCGGCTGACTCCAAGAAGGTGATGAAGCCGATGGACTGCTCGCCCAGCGTTTCCTGTTCTTGCGCGGTGTAGATGCGCATGCTGCCCTGCACGGGGCTGCCGGTGCAACTTTCGGCGCTGGTTGCCAGGCCGTCAAGCCAGCGCAGGGCGTCCTGGATTTCTTCAGTCTCGAAGCCCACGGCGCTGAGTTTGCGTGAAAGCTGTTTGGGCTCGGGACAGGCGTCCGGGCGCCAATAGTTTTCGTAGAGATAGACCAGCACATCGAACATCGGGTCACTATACCCGAGCGTTTTTGGGTGCGCGGCTGCGATGCGGGGGCGGGCTCCTTCGTTGGCATGAATCGTCAACGCAGAGCCTGCGCTCACTTTCTAGAATGCTCAGCCTGCGTGGAGCCGTTGGTACAAGCCACCGGGCAAACGCGCGACCTGCCCGTCCAGTTCCAACGTCATCAGCCGCGCTGACAATTCGGCTGCCGGCCAGCCGGTGCGGGAGATCAGCGCGTCGATGGTCACCGGGTCATGGCCCAGCGCGTCCAGCAGCGGGTCGGGCGCGGTGGCTTCTTGCGACGACAGCGGCAGTGCGGTCTGGACCGCGCCGCCGTGCAGTTCTTCGATGATGTCCTGCGCCGTTTCCACCAGCTTGGCGCCCTGTTTGAGCAAAGCGTGACAGCCCTTGGACTGCGGCGCATGGATGGAGCCCGGGACCGCAAACACCTCACGCCCGGCTTCGAGCGCCAGGCGTGCGGTGATGAGCGAGCCCGATTGCAGGGCAGCTTCCACCACCACGGTGCCCAGGCTGATGCCGGCGATGATGCGGTTGCGCAGCGGAAAGTGTTCGGGCAGCGGCGGCGTGCCGGGTGCAAATTCGCTCAGCAGCACGCCCTTGGCGGCGATGCGGTGGGCCAGCTCGCGATGGCGCGCGGGGTAGACGCGGTCCAGTCCGGTGCCCACCACGGCCACCGTGCCAGCGGGCGCCGTCAATGCGCCTTCGTGCGCGGCAGCATCAATGCCCAGCGCAAGACCCGAGACCACGGCATAACCGGCTTGGCCCAGCGCCGCTGCGAAGGCTCTGGCGTTGGCCAAGCCCTGGGGCGTAGGGTTGCGGCTGCCCACCACAGCCACCGCCGGTTTGCCCAGCGTGGCCAATTGGCCTTGGGCGTACAGCAGCAAGGGTGGGTCGGCGGTTTGCAGCAGCCCGGCCGGAAAGTGCGCCTCGCCCGGTGTCAGCACATGTCTGTCGTTAGCACCGGCCAGCCAGCTGCGCGCGGCTTGCAGTCGCGCCTCAAATTCCGGCGGCAAGTCGGCCAGGGCGCGCAAGACATTGGCGTTGACGAGTTGGCGCAGCGTCGCCGCAGGTGTCGTGAAAATGGCCTGTGGCGAGCCGCAAGCCGCCAGCAGGCGCCGCGCACCGCCGCGTCCCAGGCCAGGGGTTTCAAGCAGCCTGAACCAGGCCGCAAATTCAGCGCCGTCTGACACGGCGAAGCGGCTCAGGGCTGGGTGAAGCGGTCGCCCGCGCGCACGGGGTCTTGCACGTTCAGGATGAGCGCGTAAGACACGCGATCAAAGACGCGAAAGACAAACAACAGGCCATGGCGCTCATCGGGCAGCCGGATCGTGGCCTTGTCGGCCGACGTGGTGTCCACCGCTGCGCGCCCGGCGCGCCACAGCGCCAGCACGTGGCCGCGCTCCATGCCGTCGCGCTGGCCGCGGTTGATGGCCACGACCTGGTTCTGGCCGGCCTGCAGGCCGTCGCCATAGACGCTGACGATGCGGCCGTCCACCGGGCTGGAAGGAGCACGTGGCACATAGGCCACCAGCTCTTGCTGCGGCACGGGAGACAGGCGGTCGCCCACCACGGCTTCCAGGCGCGTGGTGGTGACGCGGAAGGTCGCCGGCACCAGCATGGTGGCGCCGGTTTCTGCCGGCTTGGTCATCTCGGCCGTGCCGACAAAGCGGCCTTCATAGCCCAGCACTTCTTTGGTCAGGGGGTCGAGCAGCGGCACCAGTTGGCGGAACAGGCGGAAGTCGCGCGCGCCACCCAGGTCACCGCGCACATAGGCGGTTTCGCCACGCGACACCATGACGCGGCCTTCTTGGGTGGCCACGATGCGCGGCGCCACTTCAAGTTCGTTGGCGTCGAAGACCACGGCCTCGTTCAGGTAGGGCCCGATCTGGTTGAGCGGAATGGCCGCAATGGCGCCGTTGTCCAGCACCTGGCCACGCACCCGCGGCGATAGGCGCACGGTGTTGGTGGGCGGGCCGCTGCCGCCGGCCATGCGCAGGGTGGCGCGGCCGTTGAGCCTTTCCAGCACCAGTTGCTGGCCAGGGTAGATGAGGTGGGGGTTGCGAATCTGCTCCAGGTTCATGCCCCACAACTCGGGCCAGCGCCAGGCGCTTTTCAGGAACAAGCCAGAGATGCCCCACAACGTGTCGCCAGGCTGCACGGTGTGCGAGTCAGGCGCGTTGGGCGCCAGGTCAGACAGCGGCACGCCGGCCTGCGCCACACGCTGCGCGGTGTCGCGCCATTCGGGCGTAATGGGCAGGCGGCTGGTTTGCGCCGTGGCGCTGCCAGCGACCAGTGCTGCGGTGACCGCAGCCCAGGTAAGCAGCATGCGGTTTTGGCGGCGGCTGTGGCGTTGCAGATCGTTCATGCTCATGACGCTGGTGGTCTCGCTGTCAGTCTGGAGTCGGGCTGTGGGCCCCTCAAACGGCGCGCTGGCGCGGTGCCAAAATGCCGCTTGGCCATGATGTGACCGAAACCCGGCCTTGGAGCGCAGGCGAAAGGACCGAAAGGGGCCGGGAACTGCGGCGACAATGCTCATATGGTTTCACAGATTCTGCCCGTAAACCCTTGATACTGCAAACAAACTGAGTCTGGCGACGGCCGCTTGTAGCGCCCTTCACAGGCTTTGCCGTTGCGTGTGGTCCACAGCTGTTGCGAGCTGTTTCGTGGCTCCATGCCGGCCTCACCTGGCTCACCTCCAACTTTCTCTGCTGTTCCAGTCATGTCCCGTTTGACCATCCTGCGTTACCCCGACCCACGCCTGCACACCGTGGCCCGCCCTGTGGCGGCGGTGGACGAGCGCATCCGCACGCTGGCGGGCGACATGCTGCAGACCATGTACGAAGCCGACGGCGTGGGCCTGGCCGCCACGCAGGTGGACGTGCACGAATGTGTCATCGTCATGGACACGTCCGAGCAGCATGACCACCCCGTGGTGCTCATCAACCCCCGCATCACCTGGCGCAGCGAAGAGTTTGCGGTGGCCGAAGAAGGCTGCCTGTCGGTGCCGCTGGTGTTTGACCGTGTCGAGCGCCATGCCCGCGTCAAGGTGCAGGCGCTGGGCCGCGACGGCGAGTTGTTTGAGATGGACGCGCAAGGCCTGGCGGCGGTGTGTGTGCAACACGAGATGGACCACCTGCTTGGCAAGGTGTTTGTTGAATACCTGAGCGCACTCAAGCGCGACCGCATCCGCACGCGCATGCTGAAAAAAGCGCGCGAAGACTTGCGCGACAAGTAGAGCAAGCAGTCGCCACACCGCATGAAGATCGCCTTCGCCGGCACGCCGGAATTCGCGTGTCTGGCCTTGCAGGCGCTGCACCAAGCCGGCCATGAAGTGGTCCTGGTGCTGACCCAGCCCGACCGCCCCGCCGGCCGCGGCATGAAGCTGCAAGCGTCTGCCGTGAAGCAGTTTGCCTTGGCACACAGCCTGCC
>JANNEX010000300.1:0-3072 GCA_031379155.1 Rubrivivax sp. | reverse complement strand
GGCCCTGGCCCGCTGCGACCCAGTGCTCGGCGATGCGGGCCGGCTCGCCCTGGCGCTGTTCAAGCCAATCGGCGACCTTGGCATGGGTGTGGGCGGCGATCGTCGCCGGCACGCTGGCGTGCACCGCGTCGTAGACCAGGTCGTGCGCAAATTCGTTGCCACGCATCACCTGCGCCGCCTCAAGCTCGTTGAGGCCATCGGCAAACTGCATCGCCGAAGCCTGCAAGACATGCTCGGCCATGCCTATGCTGAAGTCAGCGCCGGCAATGCTGGCCACCCGCGCCAAGGCCAGCGCGGGCGGCGACAGCTGCGCGATGCGGCGTTCGATGAGCCGGCCCACCGACAGCGGGCGCGGCAACTGCGCCGCGTCGGCCCGGCGGTGCAGCGTGCGCTCGCCCCCGGCCTGCTTGAGCGTCTCCCGCACGAACTGGGGGTTGCCGCCGGTGCGCCGCAAAAGGCCCGGCGCCAGTGCCCGGCCGTCGACGCCGGGCAGCGCCAGCGAATCGACCAGCGCCGCCAGCGCGGCGGCGTTGAGCGGGGCCAGGTTGATCGGCAGCAGGCGTGCCTGTTCAACCAGCGCATCGTGCAGCGCCTGCACCGGTGAGCCGGTCTCTGCGGGGCGGTAGGCCAGCGCCCAGCGCAAGGGCCGGGCTTGAGTGGGTTCGGGGTCGCTGTCCTCGTCAATCAACGAACGCAGCATCTCCAAGCTGGCCTCGTCGGCGAAGTGCAAGTCGTCAACTACCAGCCCTGTTAGGTCGGTCTGGGTGGCGAGCAGCGTGTGCACGGCGCGCTGCATGACCAGACGCTGCCCTTCACCGGCGTGGCGGGTGGCGGGGGTTTCAAATTCTGGCAGCACACGGGCGATCTCGGTTTGCGTGCGGGCGGGCAGTTGAGCTTGCAACCCGTTCGAGACAGTTGGACGCGACACCACGGCGCGCAGCAGCCGGGCCAGCGTCGCAAACGGCACGCCTGCGTCGCCCGGCCGCCCGGCCGCGCGCACGACGCCGGCTTGCGCTTGGACAAAGGCTTGCAGCAGCCGCGTCTTGCCCAGGCCCGCCTCGCCTATCAACACCACCACATGGCCCGCCTTCCAGCCCTGGTGCAGGGCCGCGAGTTCGCTATCGCGGCCAATCAGGCGCGGCGGCAGCAGCACGCTGGCGGGCACGGCCTGCGCCACCGCAGGCAACTCACGCGCATGCGACTGCGAGTCAGTCTGCGTCTGCGAGTACGTCTGCGAATACGTCTGCGACTGCGAATACGTCTGCGCCGCGCTGATGGTGGCCAGCAGCGCCAGCGTCTCGGCTGCGGGCGCGGCGCCGACCTCGTCTTTCAACACCTGCTCGCAGCGGTCGAAGGCGAGCAGCGCGGTGGCGCGGTCGCCGTGCAGGTAGTGCAGGCGAATGACGCGGCGGTGCGCTGCTTCGGACGTGGGCTCCAGCGCCAGCAGTTCCTGCGCGTGGTTCAAAGCGTCGGCATAGTCTTGCGCGCGCTCGGCCATCTCGGCCAATTCAACCAGCGCGGCACGGGTGCGGTCGGCGCGGCGCGCGCGCTGCTGCACCAGCCAGGCCAGCAGCTCGGCACCCACGTCGTGCTCAGACTCGCCGAGCACGCTGTCGGAATCCATCAGGTCATGCTTCACGCCGGCAGCCAGGGCCAAGGTTGCACTGCCACTGACCAGCGCCACGCCAAGCTGCTTCTTGAGCTGGAACAGGCGCTGGCGCAGCGAGTTGCGCGCCGTGTCGGGTTCGCTGTCAGGCCACAGCAAGGCGGCCAGCCGCAGGCGCGGCGTCGGCCCTTCCAGCGCCAGCCAGGCCAGCAGTGCGGCGTCGCGTGCGGCCAGCGCCAGGACGCGGCCGTCGGTGCCGACGAAACAGGGCGCGGCGGCGAGGTGCAGTTGCATGACGGGTGCGGTAGCGAAAGCCGGGGCGGGCCGCTTGATGCTAACTGCGGCGCATCGACCCCCGGCCGCAGCTATCAAAGGCTTGCCCACTGCGTTCAGCGTCCGATGCCCGAACTCAGCCATCAGGGCGTGACGGCAATCCCTACCGGCCCTCTGCCGGTGGAGACGGCCGCCCCCAGTGACGTGAGTGCGCCTGTCGCCGCGTCGATGCTGAAGCCCGACGTGCTGTTGCTGCCGGTATCGGTCGCGTACAAATGGGTGCCGCTGGCGTCGATCGCCAAGCCGGCAGGGGCTGAACCGGCGGCAATGGGTGAGCCGATCTCTGTCAGTGCGCCTGTGGTGCCATTGATGGAAAACGTCGACACACCACGGGACGTCGTCACATAGACGAATTGGCCGTTCGGATGCACCGCCACGCCCGTGGGCGATGTGCCCGTGTTGGCATAGGTTGGCGCCGACAGCACGCCCGTGGTGGCATTGACGCGAAAGGCCGCGACACTGCTGCCGCCGTTTTCCGCCACAAAGACAAAGCGGCCGCTGGGATGGACCGTGATGGCGTGCGGCCGAAAGACCGAATTCACGATCGTGCCCGCCAGCAAGGTCAAGGCGCCGGTGCTGGTGTTGACGCTGAACGCCGACACGCTGTTGCCCAACTCATTGGCCACGTAGACAAAGTTGCCGCTGGGGTGTGCGGCCACCGCGTAAGGCAGCAAGCCTGTCGCGACTGGCGAGCCCACCGCCGCAAGCTGGCCCGTGGCGCCGTTGATGCTGTAGGCCGACACGGTGGATGCCGAGTAGTTGGCGACCCAGGTGAAACGCCCCAGCGGGTCCATCGCAATGCCGTAGGGGTTGACGCTGTTCACTGAGATGCCGACCAAGGCGACGGCCCCAGTGGCGGCGTCGATGCTGTAAGAAGAGACGTTGTTACCGACCAGGTTGGTGACGACTGCAAACAGGCCATTCGGCGTGATGGCCACTGCGTAAGGGAAGGCGCCCGCGCCAGTGCTGCCAATGGCGGTCAGCGCGCCGGTGCCTGGATCGGCCCGAAGAATGGTCAAGGTGTTGGCGCTGCTGTTGGCCACCAGCGCCAGCCGACTGACAGGCGGCGGCGGTGCCGCGACCGTCACCGTGACGGCGTTGGTCGTCGCCTCGGTCGCGGCGCCGTTGTTGGC
>JANNEX010000266.1:0-8061 GCA_031379155.1 Rubrivivax sp. | reverse complement strand
TCTGCCACGGCCTGCTGCGCTTGCTGGTGGGATTGCAAGCGCCCTGCCGCCGCGCGCGCCTGCACCAGCAGCCGCCAACTGCCGATCAAACTGTCGACAGGCGCCAGCGCGCGGCCGAGCAGGATCGTCGCGGCCAGCATCACGCCCGGCGCCACGTCGGCGCTGATGACGAGCCACGCGCCCACCGCCAGCATGGCCACTTGCACCACTTGGCGTGTGCACTTGCTGGCCGCGCTGATGCGCAGCGCCCAGGTGTTGGCGCGCGCTTGCAGCGCCAGCACCTGCTGGTTGCCTTGCTGCCAGCGCTGCACCACGGCGCCGGCCATGCCCAGCGCACCCGTCAGCTCGGCGTTGCGCAGGCTCATGTCCACAAAGCGGCCGGTGCGCCGCGCGGCCGCCTGCATGGCCAGCAGCGGCGCGCGTGTCAGCCATTCGCCTGCCAGCGCCAGCAGCACCAGCGCCAGCGCACCACCACACGCCACCGCGCCCATCAGCGGGTGGAAGAAGAAGATCAGCACCAGGTACAGCGGCAGCCATGGCGTGTCAAACAGCGCCAGCACCGCCGGGCCGGTGAGAAAGCCGCGCAGCGTGGCCAGGTCTTTGAGGCCGTCCACATCATGGCTGGCGCGCGGCGTACAGGCACGCGCCAGCAGGCCGCGCAAAACCTGCGGGCCCAGGCGCTGGTCGATGGCCGTGGCGGCAGCGGCCAGCAGGCGCGCGCGCAGCACGTCCAGCAGCAAAGTCGCCAGCAGCGCCGCCAGGGTGACCCCCGTCAGCAGCAACAGGGTCTCTTCATGCCGGCTGGCCAGCACGCGGTCAAAAACTTGCAGCATGTACAGCGCCGGCAGCAGCATCAGCAGGTTGATGACCAGGCTGAAGCCGGCCGCGCAGACGAAATAGGTGCGGTAGGGGGCGAAGAAATTTTGCACCGCGACTTCCCTCACTTCAACGGTTACGCCGGCGCAGTGCCAGCCAGCCTATGCCAGCGGCCAGCATCAGCCAGCCCTGCGGCTCGGGCACCGCAGAGACCTGCACCTGGCTGGGTACAAAGCTGGCGACGATGCTGGACCCAGCCACGTTGTTGACGCGGCCGGCAAAGTCCACCGCCGTCACCACCACTTCGGCCGGCGCCGCTTGCAGCGCGGTGAAGGTGATGCGCGCGATGTTGAAGCTGGCGTCGGTGCTGGCTGGAAAAGCGCCAAAGGCCATGCCGGTGAGCGTGCCGGCGGCGTTGTTGATGACGCCGGGCTTGTTGGCGGCGGCAAAGCTCCAGCGCGGGTCAATGCTGACGCTGCTGATCGCCAACACATCGGCGGAAAAAGTGAGGTTCAGGCGCTGGCCGCCGCTGAGGTTGTTGATGGTCAAGCCGCCAGCCGTGGTGTCGAAGCCTGCACCTTGCAGCACCAGCACGAAGCTGGCGCCAAGCTCGGCATAAACGATACCGGTGTCGAATTTGACGACCGGCACGGCGTGGGCAAGCGGGCTGGCGCCGGCCGCGGCGAGCAGCAATGTGGCGCCAAATGCGCGCTTCAATCTAGCGGTTTTCATGGTGGGCCTTGTGCTGTCAAACGAGCATGAGATGGTTCATCTCTGAACCGCGAAAAATCGGGTGCTGAAGGTGACTCTCAGTCGCACCCTGCCATTCGGACAATCCTGTGAGCGCCGTGCGCGACAGGCTGTCGGCCAAAGCTTCTGCCGAGCCCGCGCTGATTGGCGCCGCTGTGGGCGGCGCCACCGAGCCGTCCACCCACGAGCGCCCCGGCGGCCCGCCAAACAGCGCGTCCAGCACCGACAGGTCGAACAGGTCCACGCTGCCGTCGCCGTTGAAGTCGGCGTTGGCATCATTGCTACCGAAGACGGCTTCCAGCAGCGACAGGTCGAACAGGTCAATGATCAGATCCTGGTTCAGGTCGGCGTCAATCACATTGCCGTAGCCGTCGCCGTCGGTGTCGCGCTGGTCGGGGTTGGGCACGTCGATGGCGTTGTCGTGGAAGTCACCCACACCGTCGCCGTCGCTGTCCAGCATCAGCCGCACCGCCGTGGATGCATCCAGCCCAGCGGCGCTTTCGATGGCGACAAATTCGCCTTGCAGGCCGGTCGGCAAATACAGCCGGGTGGCGTAGCTGCCGTCTGCCGCAGTGTCGAGTTCAAGCGTGCCGTTGCTGGTGTCGTAGCGGATGCCACTGAAGCGCAGCGCACTGACATCGATCAGGTCGCCGATGGCGAAGTCGGCAATGAGGTCGCCATCCAGGTTCAGGGCCGTGTCGCGCAGCGTGTCGTTGCCAGCACCGCCGATGAGCGTGTCGCCACCAGCGCCGCCACTCAGCGTGTCGTCGCCGTCCTCGCCGTACAGCACGTCACTGCCGTTGCCACAGGCCAGCACATCGTTGCCGGCGCCGCCGCGCAGTTCGATGTTGTAGCCCCATGAATTGGTGCGGATGCGGTCGTCGCCGGCCGAGCCCTGGATCGCCTCCCAGGCCAACCAGGTGTCGCTGGCGATGTCGGCGTCCAGGATGCCGGCTTGCCAGTCGGCAATGGTCGCGCGGCTGAAGACGATGGTGTCGTAACCCGCGCCGCCGTCCAGGATGTCGGCACCCGCGCCAATGTAGATGGTGTCGTCGCCGCCATTGGCGCGCACTTCGTCATTGCCGGCGCCGCTGTTGAAGGTTTCGCCAAATGCAGCGCCTGAAAAGAAGTCGGCCACCGCGCTGCCCACATAACTCTCAAAGCCAGTGGCGTTGAAGCCCTGGCCGCCGATGCGGAAGGTTTGCGTGCCGACATTGACGTAGGCTGCGGCGTCGAAGCTCAGCGTGTCATAGCCGCTACCGCCGTCGTCAAAGTCGCTGTCGCCGGCGATGATGGTGTCGTTGCCGGCGCCGCCTTGCAAAAAGTCAATGCCGGCGCGGCCGTCTATGTAGTCGTCACCGTCCAGGCCCACGAGTTTGTTGGAACCTTCATCGCCCAGCAGCTTGTCGTTGAAAGCCGTGCCTTCAACGTCTTCAATGCTGGTCAGCGCGTCATAGCCCCATTCGCCGGCGGCAATCTTGCCTTGCGACTGGTCGTCGCGCTGGCTCAGGTCAGCCACGATGCGGCCCGGTGCGTCGGCGTACGACACCATGTCAAAGCCGGCGCCGCCGACCAGCCTGTCGACGCCCTTGCCGCCTTGCAGCCAGTCGTCGCCATTGCCGCCGATGAGCGTGTCTGCGCCGTCGCCGCCGATGAAGCGCGCGGCCTGGCCGGGGTTGGCGGTCATCGTGTCGTTGCCGACGCCGCCGCGGTATTGCTCGATGTTGAAAAAGCTGTCGCCCGCCGCCTCGCCACCGTGCACGCCAGTGGCCAGGTTGATGACCACGGCGCCCTCGAAGGCCGCCGTGTCGGTGCCGGCTCCGCCGTCGATCAGGTCAGCGCCGGTGCCGCCAGTCAGCTCGTCGTTGCCGTTGCTGCCGTACAGCGCGTCAGCCCCAGCGCCACCGGCCAGGCGGTCGTTGCCGTCACCACCGCTGATGAAGTTGTTGCCGTCGCCCATCACGATGTAGTCGTTGAAGGCGGTGCCGATGATCTGTTCTATGCCGACCAGCGTGTCGCCTGCGGCATAGCCTTCGGTGACCTTGCCGGCCGTGGTGTCGATGACGACGCGGGCGTCAGAGCGCGAGTAGTTCACCAGGTCGACGCCGTTGCCGCCGTCAATGATCTCGGCGCCTGGGCCCGCCCACATCGTGTCGTTGCCGTTGCCACCGTACATCGCACCCAGGCCGAACAGGCCGTCGGCGTACATGTCGCCTTGGTCGAGCGTGTCGTTGCCGTCGAATCCCTGCAGCACGTCGTTGCCGGCGCCGCCGCGCAACCAGTTGTCGGCCTGGTTGCCTCGGATGCTGTCGTTGTTGATGCCGCCGATGGCGTTTTCGATCAGGCTGCGCGTGTCGCCATTGATCAGCATCGCGTTGTAGAGCTGGCCGCGCGCGAAGTGCTCGGTGCCAGCGGCGTCCTGGCCGAGGTCGGCAGCCTGCGTGTTGCCGCTGCTGTTGACATCGACATAGCCGCCGGGCGCCAGGTCGATATCGAGCGCCGTGCTGTAGCCCGAGAAGTCGTAGGTGTCGGTGCCGTTGCCGTCCCACACGGTGCGGAACAGCACGTTGGCGTCGCTGCCGTCAGCCAGCTTGGCAATGCCCTGGCCGACGCCGTCGAGGAACATCTGGCCCGTGTTGGCGTCGAAGCGGTAAACGTTGTTGCCTGCGTTGGTGCTGTAGTCGGCGCCGTACATCGTCTGCAAGGCCGCGATGTCCAGCATCATGTAGGTCTGCGGGTAGTTGCCGAAAGGCACGCCATAGCCGCCAGCGCCGGGGTGGCCGACGTAGGCGCGGTAGGTCATGGTCGAATATTCCAACGAATCGTGGTCGCTGGGCAGCACCGTGGTGTTGCCGCCAATGTCAGGCGCGTGGCCGTGCTTCAGCCCCAGCGTGTGGCCGATTTCGTGGAAGAAGGTCGCGTAGGCAAAACTGCCAAACGTGGGGGCGTTGTAGTCGGTCGGGTTGAACCAGGCATCGCCATCGGCCAGGCCGTCGCCGGGGTAGCGGGCGTAGGCTGTGGTGCTGCCGACCTCGCGGGTGCTGGACATGGCCATGCGCACGTCAGCGTTGCTCGCCGGTGTGGCCTGCAACGGCGCCATCAGCGTGTAGCGGGCGAGTTCGGTGAAGGCGGCCTGCGCGGCGGCTTGCTGCATGGCGCTCAGCGCCGAGAAACCGTTGGTCTCGTCAACGGTCAGCCCACCGACCGTGTGCGAATAGGCACCGTACTGCGCGCCCGAAGTCGGGAACCCGTAAGTCATCAGATTCCCGGCCCAGCGCACGCCGGACAGGACGCCGTCGATGTCGGGGTTGCCGGTCATGTTGACTGTGCTGGTGGCCATGGTCTGCTCCGTGCGAACGTTGCTGGGGTGGCCCGTGATGGGCCCTTGTTCGCTGTTACGGTGCAGAGAGCGCAAAGCGGACAGGCGAGCGCCAGTCCCCCCTAGAAGCGCATCAGGCTGACATGGCCGTCGTCTTGCAGCCTGCCTATCTGGCGCTGGTTGGGCGCTGGTTGGGTGCTGATTGGGCGCTGATTGGGAAAGTCGCTCCTGGACAGCAAGCGGCCCAGCCAATTCCCCGCCAGTGCCCGGCCAGTGCCCAAGCCACAGTGCGCCCTCCACAAGCCGATGAGTTGTCGCGCTAGGCTGACGCAGGCCGTCGAACCAGCCATCGATGCTGTGCCCGCCGGGATCGGTGGCATGGGTGAGCAGGCGCGCCGACATGCGCAGACACAAGTCGCCCAGCGTCAACACCTTGGCTTGATGCAGTCTGGCTTCGACACCGCATACCATTCAACCATCGGTGGCGAACTGAGGATTTATGGACGCAACACTCGAACGCAACAAGGCCAACGTGTGCGCCTTTTACGAGCTGATGTTCAACGGCTGCCAGCCTGCACAAGCGCTGCGCCTGTACGCGGGTGAGCACTACATCCAGCACAACCCCCACGTCGCCGACGGCAAGGCTGCTTTCAGCGACTACTTCGAACGCATGGCTCGCGACTACCCTGGCAAGCGCGTGGCCTTCAAACGCGTGGTGGCGCAAGGCGACCTGGTCGTTCTTCATTGCCACCAGACGTGGCCTGGCCACCCGGACTACGCGGGCATAGACATCTTCCGGCTCGACGGCGACGGCAAGATCGTCGAGCACTGGGACGTGCTGCAAGTCATCCCCGAGCAATCGGCCAATGACAACGGCATGTTCTGAACAACTCTGCTGGGGCGTGTCGCGCCTGGGCAGCATGGCCACGACGCGAGAAAGTCCGGCGAGCACCGAAGCATGCGCTCGGTCATTGGCCAAGGGTCAGACCGCCACCGCTTCAATGAGAGTGCCGATGGTGCGCGTCCGGGAAGTGCTCGTGCGAGTGCGTCAACGACGCGTGACGATGTCGGTGTTGGTGGGAATCTCGCTCGGACTGCGGGTCGTCACCATGCGCGTGTGCATGGTGCAGGTCGTGTTCGTGCTCATGGTCGTGCTCGACAGCCTCGTGCGTGTGCAGGTGCGCGTGCCGTTCGGTCAGATGCAACCACACACCCACGGCCATCAGCGCAACGGCGACCAGCAAGCCCAGCGTGACGGGCTCGCCAAGCCAAGCTACCGCGAGCGCGGCGCCAAAGAACGGTGCGACTGAAAAGTACGCACCCGCGCGCGCCGTACCAAGCTGGCGCAGCGCGACGACAAACAAGGTCAAGCTGATGCCGTAAGCCCCAAGTCCGAGCAGCAGCGCCCCGGCCAGCCAAGGCAGGGGCGGCAAAGACGCGCCCGTGGCGAGACCGAGCAGCAGGTTCACGCTGCCTGCCACCAGCCCCTTGACCGAGGCGATCCACGCAGCGTCGACGAGTGCGACCTTGCGCGTCAGGTTGTTGTCGACAGCCCATGCCGCACAGGCAGCCAGCACGGCGAGCGCGGGCCAGGCCCCGCCCAGACGGGCATCGCCAGGCCAGCTCAGCACCAAGGCACCGGCGACGATGGCCAACATGCCCAGCGCGATGCGACGGTCGAAGTTTTCCTTGAAGACGAACCAGGCCAGCAAGGCCGTGAACACACCTTCCGCATTCAGCAGCAGGGACGCCCCCGAAGCCGGCATGCGCGACAAGCCCAACATCAGCAGCAACGGTCCCACCACACCGCCGGCCAGCACCGCCCCGGCCAGCCACCACCACTGGTCGGCCGGCAAGGTCACGCGCTGGGCGCGGCTGAGCAGCCGCCACAGGGTCAAGCCAACTCCCGAACCCAGATACAGCAGGCCTGCCAGCAACCAGGGGTCTACCGTGCCGAGCAGGCTCTTGGCCAGCGGCGTGCCTGCGCCAAACAGGGCTGCCGCAGCCAGCGCCGCGACGACACCGGGGTGGCTCAGCGCATTGCGGCGCGACGGCGGCTGTGTTGAGTCTGGCATGGGCAAGATGGGTGTTCTCAGCGGCGAAGATCGAGATCGGAGACGAGCTTGGAAGCCTGCGCCCGCGATTGGACAGTATCGGCTTGTACCGCCTGCCAACTGAAGCTGCTGCCCCAGGCCCAACCGGAGCCGATCAGCTCGACCACACGCAGCTCACTGGCCCGGCCTTCGACATCGATGACGAGGGTCCGTCCTTGCCATTTTGCTGACACTCGATGTGACCCGGGCTGCAGACGCAGACGCACCAGCGAATCGGGAATGGTCGACGCGCTGGCTGCAGCATCCACCCAAATGGGCACGACCACGCTGGCATCGCCCCAACGGCGCCGCAGCACGTAGACGGTCAGTGATGCAGGGTCGGCGTCGAAGCGCTTGGCCTCGGTCTCTGCGGTGTCGAGCGGGACAGCCGTGGCGGTGCAGGTCAGCGTCGGGCGGTAGCTCTTGCCAATGCGGTGACAGTAGGTGCCGTCGGCATTCACTGGCTGCAGCGGCTTGCTCATGCAAGCTGCGAGCGGAATCAGCCCGACCGCCGCCAAGCCGATCAACAAGGTTCGGCCTTGAAGCAGTCGGGATCGATACATGGCGATGCCCGCTACTTCAGCGCAAAGCGCACCGTGCCCGCCGGCTTGCCCGCGATGGTGACGACGGCCACGGCCTTGGTGCCGGGGCCGACTTTGAAGCTGCCCACCGCCTCGAGCTTGTCGCCCGCAGGCTTGAGTTCGACTTCCTGCTTTTCGGTGCCACTGAGCAGCGTCACTTTGGCGCTGGCCTTTGAAGCATCGGCGGCTTTGCCGTGGTCACGCAGGTAGAGGTGAATCGCGGTCGGCTTGGCCACCAGCTCGTAGTCCATGATCTTTGACGCGGCGACGACACCGCCATGCTGGGGCTTGTGGTCGTCAGCGGCGTGGTGGTGGTCGCCGGCGGCGAAGGCCGAGCCGGCCATTGCGAGGGCGATGGCCAGGGCAATGGATGCAAAGTGGGCTTGGGTCTTCATGAAAATCCTTTCGAGGGTTGCAGTGGTTTGACAGGGGAAGAATTCACAGCGCCTGGGCGTCCTTGTCGTGCATCAGCGCTTGCGCGGGCTTGCGGCCAAAGAGCCAG
>JANNEX010000198.1:0-14968 GCA_031379155.1 Rubrivivax sp. | reverse complement strand
CGCCGACCAGGTGAAGGCCGACTTTGCGCGCGCCGTCTACCTCAACTCTGCCGCCCAGGTGCACCGCGAAGCGCCGCAGCCGCTGCTGCGGGCGGTCGTGGTGTTGCGCATCCGCCTGAACGAACAAGACCAGTGGCAGGCCGAAGTTTTCCGCGACAACCCCGACCAGCCCGAGATGACCCGCGCCGCGCTCGACTCGGTGGCCAAGCTGCCCGCCCCCGTGGCGCTCAGCGCCAAAGCGCGCCAGTTGCTGCGCGGCGAAGGCCTGGTTGAAGCTTGGCTGTTCCAGACCGACGGCCGCTTTGCCCTCAAGACGCTGGCCAAGCCGCAGCGTTCTGCCTGACCAGCCTGACCTGACCACCCTGACCTGACCACCCTGACTTAACCACCCATTAGCGGGCCTGCCGCAATGCGCCACAGAGCGCCGCGCTGGCGTAGCATTCCACCCATCACTGACCCTGCTTTCGAAAGACCATCATGAAACTGCACCCCAAGATCGCCGCCCCGTTCACCGCCTTGGCCCTGGCCGCCTTGCTGGCCACCGGTGCCGCTGCGGCGCAGGAAAAAGTCATGCGCGAAGGCCAGGTCACCGAACAAGCCCTGATCGATGCGCTGGCGCCGGCCTCCGCCGCATCGGCGGCCGACGAAGGTGTGCGCACGCGCAGCTGGAAACCCAACGTGCGCCCCGCTGCGGCGGCCGCAGCCGGCACCGCAGCCGCAGCCGCGCAGCCCGGGCGCGCGTCCATCCTGGTGACCTTCGTCACCAACTCGGCGGACCTCACGCCTGGCGCCAAGCGCGCGCTGGACGTGCTGGCCGGCGCCATGAAAAGCGAAAAGTTGGCGGCCGTGCG
The DNA here is from genome assembly GCA_031379155.1 of Rubrivivax sp. GTDB lineage: Bacteria > Pseudomonadota > Gammaproteobacteria > Burkholderiales > Burkholderiaceae_C > Rubrivivax. The sequence continues at coordinate 14,117 of JANNEX010000198.1, read as the reverse complement.
CTTCACCATCGAAGGCCATGCCGACCCGCGTGGCAGCGAAGAGCTCAACCTCAGGCTGAGCCAGTCGCGTGCTGAGAGCGTGCGTGGCTATCTGATGGGCTCACACGGCTTGGCCGGCGAACGTGTCAACGCGGTGGGCAAGGGCAGCAGCGCGCTGATGAAGCCCAGCGAGCCGGCCGCGCCTGAAAACCGCCGCGTGACTATCGTTGCGCAGCCCAGCTGAACCGCAACGAATCGGCTCCCTGCACACACCCCAAAAGCCCGGCACCACGCCGGGCTTTTTTGCGCCAGCGCTGGCGTGAAGAGTGCAGCCCACGGCGGTGGAAAATACACGCAGTGTGGCCACGCGGGTCGCCCAGACTTCTGCGCATCGCCAATCGCCGCAGGAGGCTGCCATGGCCATGAAGACACCCGGCGTCTATATCGTCGAGAAAAACGCCTTCCCCAATTCGGTGGTTGAAGTGGCCACGGCAGTGCCGGCTTTCATTGGCCACACCCAAGTCGCCCACCATGACGGCCATGACCTTACCGGCAAGCCCTGGCGCATCAGTTCGATGGCCGAGTACGAACGCGACTTTGGCGGGCCGCCAAGGCCCAGGTTCAGCCTGCACTTGATTGACACTGGCTGCCATGCCAAGGCGGCCGTGAGCAGCTCCAACAGCCCCACTACCGCCTTGGCCGCCAAGATGCAACTGGCCCTGGCTCAGGCCACCCTCAAGGCCGCACCGAGCGGACCCGACATGGTCCAGGCACGTGGCCAGCAGGTGCAGATCAAGCGCAACGGCAAGACTTATTTGCTGTCGCGCCAAAGCGGCCAGGCCGGCCAGCGCTTCTTGATGCACCAGGCCATGCGCCACTTTTTTCAGAACGGCGGCGGGCCTTGTTATGTGGTGTCAGTGGGTGATTACGGCACCGACATCAGTGCCGGTGACGACAGCCAAGGCCTTATCGGCGGCCTGGCGCCGCTGCTCAAGCAAAAAGAGCCCACGCTGGTGCTGGTGCCCGACGCCGTGCTGCTGTCCAGGGCCGACTGCATGGCCGTGCAAAGGGCCGTGCTCAAGCATTGCGGCCAGGAAATGCGCAACCGCATGGCCATCCTGGACGTGTGGGGAGGGGATCTCGACCGCAAACATCCTGCGGGCAATTGCATCGACGAATTCCGCAACGACATCGGAACCCACTTTCTTGGTTTTGCCAGCGCCTACTACCCCTGGCTGCACACAAGCCTGCACGCGCCTGGTGACTTCGACTGCCCCGTGTTCGACAACCCGGACCACCTGCAAGCCATGATCTGGGACGAGCTGGGCCTGGCCCAGGCTGGCCCGCTCGACAAGAACCTGCTGGCCATGAGCGAGCTCTACACCGAGCTGCGCGACCAAGCCCTGGGCCTGCTCAACCTGATGCCACCCGCAGCGGCCATGGCGGGCCTGTACACCATGGTGGACAACACCCGCGGTGTGTGGAAGGCGCCGGCCAACGTCAGCGTCGCTGGCGTGACCCAAGCGGCGGTGGAAATCTCGCACGCCGACCAGGAAGATTTGAACGTCAGCGCGCAGGGCAAGAGCATCAACGCCATCCGCAGCTTCATCGGTGAAGGCGCGCTGGTGTGGGGCGCGCGCACGCTGGACGGCAACAGCCTGGACTGGCGCTACATCAACGTGCGCCGCACCATGATCATGCTTGAAGAGAGTTGCCGCCTGGCCGCCAAGGCGATGGTGTTTGAGCCCAACGTGGGCAACACCTGGGTGACCCTCAAATCGATGATCAGCAACTTCCTCACCGGCATCTGGAAGCGCGGCGGCCTGGCTGGCGCGGTGCCTGACGACGCCTTCAGCGTGCACGTGGGCCTGGGCGAAACCATGACGCCCGAAGACATCTTGGAAGGCATCTTGCGTGTCACCGTGCTGGTGGCCATCAGCCGGCCGGCGGAATTTATCGAGATCACCTTCCAGCAGCAAATGCAGAAGTCGTGATTCACCCCATCCAACTTTGACGACGGCGGAGAACAACCATGGCAGACGACGGCTCAGCGCAATCCACCACCGTATGGCCCACCCCCAAGTTCCGCTTCGAGGTGAAGTGGGACGCCGCAGTGATGCACTTCCAGGAGGTCTCGGGCCTCGACGTGGAGTCGCAGCCCATCGAATACCGGCACGGCGACAGCCCGCAGTTTTCGGGCATCTTGATGCCCGGCATCAAAAAGACCAGCGACGTGACCCTGAAAAAGGGCGTCTTCAAAAGCGACAACAAGTTCTGGGACTGGTTCAACGAAATCAAGACGAACACTGTCAAGAGGAAGCCCGTGACCATCCGCCTGCTCGACGAAGCCGGCGCGCCCGTCATGGTGTGGACACTGGCCAACGCCTGGCCCAACAAGGTCAGCGGCACGGATCTGAAGTCCACCGGCAATGAGGTGGCGGTGGAGACCATCGTGATTTCGCACCAAGGCCTGACGATCACCAAAGCCTGATGCCCAGGCCTGATGCCCAGGCCTGGGGCCAACGCCTGATGCCAGCGCTAAACAGCCCTGCTCAAGCCTGCGCGGCAGCGCGCTGTTTGGCCAGCGCCACAAACCAGTCCACACTGCTTGCGTTGGCCATGGCGTCGCGGTTGAGCACCTTGGCGGGGTCGGCGCCCATGAGCAGCTTTTTGACTGGCAGTTCCAGTTTCTTGCCCGACAAGGTGCGCGGGATCGCTGTCACCTGAAACACGTCGTTAGGCACATGGCGCGCTGACAGCGCGGATTTGATAACAGCCTTGATGCGCTGGGTGAGCGAGGCATCCAACACAAGGCCTTCACGCAGCACCACAAACAGCGGCATCCAGCTTTCGCGGCCCAGGTATTCCAGGTCGACGACCAGGCTGTCCAGCACCTCGCTCAGGGCTTCGACAGCGCGGTAAAGCTCGGCCGTGCCCATGCGTATGCCGTGGCGGTTGATGGTGGCGTCGGAGCGGCCGTAGATGATGGCGCCGCCGTTTGGGGTGATGCGGATCCAGTCGCCGTGCCGCCACACGCCCTCAAACATGTCGAAGTAACTCCCAACATAACGTTTGTGATCAGTGTCACCCCAGAAGTACAAGGGCATCGACGGCATGGGCTGCGTGCACACCAGTTCACCCACTTCGTCTACCAACACGCGGCCGTCTTCGCTAAAGGCTTGCACCGCCGCACCCAGGCAGCGGCATTGCATCTCGCCCTTGATGACGGGCAGCGTGCGGTTGCCGGCCACAAAGGCGCCCGCAAAGTCGGTGCCGCCGCTGATGGGGTTGAGCCAGATGGGCTGGCCGTCTTCAGCGCGCGGCAGGTGGTCCCAGATCCACTGATAACACTCGTCGGACAGCGGGCTGCCGGTGCTGCCGATGGCGCGCAAGCGGCTCAGGTCGCCCTGCTGCTGCGGCAACACGCCAGCCTTGAGGCAACTGGCGTAGAAGGCCGCACCTGCGCCAAACCAGGTCACCTTGGCGGCAGCGGCAAAGCGCCACAGCGTGCCCCAGTCAGCTGCTTGACCGGTCTGGGGCGCGGGGCCGCCCGGGTTGCCGTCGTAAAGGCAAATGGTGGTGCCTGACAACAGGCCGCTGACCTGGCCATTCCACATGATCCAGCCTGTGCTGCTGAACCAGTGGAATCGTTCGCCCGTGCCCACGCTGGGTGCCACGTCGTTGTGCAGTGCGCCGCCCTTGAGCGCTTCAAGCAACACACCGCCGTGGCCGTGTACCAGCGGCTTGGGCAAGCCGGTGGTACCGCTGGAGTAGACGACCCACAGCGGGTGGTCAAACGGCAGCCACTCAGCTTGGCCGTTAGTGCCGTCACCCACCAGCCAGTCTTCGAAGCGGTGTGCGGCGCGCCCGGGCGCGGCGAATTCCATGGCGGCGGCCGTCTTGTCCACATCCGCCAGGAACACCAGGTGCTGCACCGACGCCAGCCCAGCCAGCACCTCACGCAGCACCGGCCGGCGGTCATGCACCACACCGCCCCAGACCTGGCCGTCCACCGCGATCAGCACTTTGGGCGCGATTTGGCGGAAGCGGTCGAGCACCGCCATCGGGCCCATGTCGGGGCTGCACACGCTCCAAATGGCACCCACGCTGGCGCAGGCCAAAAAGGCGACCACGGTGTGCGGGGTGTTGGCCAGGTAGGCGCAGACACGGTCGCCGGGCACCACGCCAGCGGCGCGCAAGTGGCTGGCAAAGGCCGCCACCCGTCGGCGCAGTTCTGGCCAGCTGACTTCAATGGGCGCGGCCAAACGTTCGTTCTGGAACACGATGGCCGCTTGGCCCGCCGCGTGGGCCGCATCGGCATGGCGCAGCGCTTGTTGCGCATAGTTGACTTGCGCGCCGGGGAACCACACTGCGCCCGGCATGACGGCCATTTCCAGCACGCAGCGGTGCGGTGTGGGCGACTGCACGTTGAAGTAGTCCCAGATGCTTTGCCAAAACGCCGTCAGGTCAGTCGTGCTCCAACGCCACAGGGCGTCATAACTGTCAAAGTGCAGGCCACGCTCGCGCGCCAGCCAGTCTTGGTACAGGGTGATGCGGGGCGGGTGGGTTGGCTGCATGGCTGGGCTCGTGTTTGTTCAGACCTTGCGCTCGCCCGGGTCCACAAACCGCCACGTGTCGCGCATGAAAGGGTGGCGCCAGAAGCCCTCTGTCCAGGGTTGCACCACATCCAGATAAACGTTGTGCACATGCACCTTGTAGGGCAGGTAGGCCACGAGCATGTCTTTGGCCTGGCGCATCACGGCTTCGCGTTCGGGGCCGTCGCTCAGGGCGCGTTGTTTTTCAAACAGGCGATCAAAGGCCGGCAGCTCGAAGCGCGGGTCGTTGGCTTCGCTGGCGTTGGGGCCGTAGGCAATGGCCAGGAAAAAGCCGCCGTCCGGTGAGGCTGCGCTCCAGCTATAGCCCCACATCATCAGCGTGCCAGCGCGGCTTTTCTTCAGCAATTCTGGCCAGCTGGAGATGTCGAATTCCATGCGCAGGCCGACAGCGGCCATGCTGCGCCGCCAGACCTCATTGGCGCGCCGATCTTGCTGGCTGCTGCCGCAGGCCATGCTCAGCACCAGCGGCTTGCCGTCGGCTTGTTCGCGCCAGCCATCGCCGTCTTGGTCGACATAGCCGTGCAGGTCCAGCAGCGCCTTGGCGCGCGCCGGGCTGTAGTCGCTCATCTCGCTTTTGTAGGCGGCGTCAAAGCCCGACGTGCCTGGCGGGATGGTGCTTTGCGCGCGCAGCCCAAAACCGCCCAGCACATGGTTGACGTAGGCGTCGCCATCAAAGGCCAGGCCGATGGCGCGGCGCAGCGCCACCTTGTCGGGCGTGTAGCCGCCCACCAGCGGGTGCTGCATGAAAAAAAAGCTCATGCCCATGTCGGGCTGCACGCTCTTTTGCAGCCGCACGCCGCGCTTGGCCAGGTAGGGCGCGATGACACCTGCGGGCGCGGCCAGGGCGCGGAAGTTGCCTGGCACTTGCAGCCAGTGGTAGTTGCCGTTGACGAAGGACAGCCAGCGTGGCTGCGCTTCTTCAACGATGTCGACTACCACGCGGTCGGCCACTGGCAAATCCTTACCCTTGAGTTGAGTGGCAATGCGCTGTGCGATGGGGTCGGCAGCCGGCGTGCCGCTGTACTGCACACGGCGAAAACTCGGCGAGCGTTCAAGCTCAATGCGTGATGCGCGCCGCCAGCTCTTCAAGCGGAAAGCACCGGTGCCCACGGGGTGCGCGCCGATGTCGTCGCCGTACATCTCCACCACCTCACGCGCCACCGCGCCCACCAGGCCCGGCGCGGCCAAGGAATAAATAAAGCGGGGGTCGCCCACGCCCAGCGTCACACGAAACGTATAGCGGTCCAGGGCGCGCAGACCTGCTACCTCAGCGTCGTAGTCAAAGGGCCTGCGACCCTTGACGGCTTTGTCGCGCACTTCGCTCAAGCCTGGCAGTTTGAGTGACTCAAAGATGTAGAGGTCGCTGGAATTCCAGCGCGGGTCGTAAAAACGTTTGATGGCGTAGACGTAGTCCTGCGCCACCAGCTCACGCCGAACTTGTTGGCCATCTTTGCCTTTGAAGGCCGGGTCGTCCGCAAAGAAGATGCCGGGTTTGATGCGCACCGTGAAGACCCGCCCATCGGCGCTGACTTCGGGCATGGCTGCCGCCGTGGCTAGCGCCAGTTGCGCGGGCCGCGCCAGATAGTCAAAGCTCAAAGGCGCTTCAAGAATCTGCGCCAGGATGATGATGCTGTTGCCGTCGCTGTTGGTTTGCGGTGGGTCGATGGCGGTCTCGGCAGTGCCAAAAGCGACGTTCAGGGTTTTGAGCGATGCGCTGTCCGCAGCCGCTGCGGCCACGCCTTGGGCCGCAGGCAATGTGCCACCCAAAGAAGCACCGGCCGCCAGCAGCGCGCGCCGCTTCATGCAGCGCTGCCCCGGCGCGCCAGGTCAATGTCCACCAGGTGCCAGAAGTCGTACCAAAACAGCGGCCGGCGGTAGCCTTCCAGCCAGGGCTGGGCCAGCACGTCAACAAACTGGTGCACATGCACCTTGTAGGGCGCGTAGGCAATGGCGATGCGTTTGGCTTCATCAAACGCGGCTTCGCGCTCAGGCCCGTCGGGCAGCGCGGTCAGGCGGTCAAACACCTTGTCAAAGGCTGGCAGCTTGAAGCGCGCGATGTTGCCTTGGCCGGACTCGGGGCCGTACAGGCGTTGCAAGACCTGCTGGCCGTCAGTCACGGTGGCGCTGGTGCCCACACGCCAGACCATCAACTTGCCAGCGCGTGCGGCCTTCAGGTTCTCGGGCCACTTGGCGGGCTTGAAGACGACCTTGATGCCAATGCTGTCGAGTGATTTCTTGATGAGTTCGTCAATCTGGCGGCTGAGTTGGTCGGGCTGCGATGCCCATTCCAGCAGCAGCGGCTGGCCATTGGGTTGTTCGCGCCAGCCGTCGCCGTCTTTGTCGACGTAGCCGTAGAGGTCGAGCAAGGCGCGCGCGCGTGCCGGGCTGTAGAGGCTGTTTTCGCTTTTGAAGCTGGCGCTGTAGCCGCTGGTGGCCGGCGCGATGATGGACTGCGCGGGCAGTGCCAGGCCGCGGTACACCAGGCGAACCTCACGGTCCAGGTCCAGCGACAACCACACCGCGCGGCGCAGGGCTACCTTGTGCGGTTCCAGCCCGCCCACCACGGGATGTTCCATGTTGAAAAAGCTGAGCTGGCTGGTGGGGATCAGCACGTGCCAGCCTTGCACGCCGCGTTTGGCCAGGTGCGGGGCCAGCTTGCCTCCGGGCATGGCCACGGGCACAAATTCTTGCGGCACCGCCACGAGGTCGATCTGCTTGTTGAGAAAGCTCAGCCAGCGCGGCTGCGCTTCTTCGATGATGGAGATCTCGACGCGGTCGACCAGCGGCAGGCGCCGGCCTTTCATGAGCTTCAAAATGGCCTGGCCTTCGACGTCATCGCTCGCGGGGTCGGCGTCCCACAACTGCTCGCGGTAATTCGGGTTGCGCTCGAGCACGATGAGTGAAGAGCGGCGCCATTGCGCCAGCTTGAAGGGGCCGGTGCCTACCGGATGCTCAACGATCTTGTCGCCGTAAAACTCCACCACTTCGCGCGCCACAGCGCCCTGGCTGGCGCTGCTGGCCAGACTTTCTGCGAAGCGCGGGCGGCCCTCAGTCAGCGTGTATTGCAGCGTGTAGCGGTCCAGCGCGCGCAGGCCGGGTATTTCTGTGTCGTAGTCAAAAGGCTTTTTTTCGTCCAAGGCCCTTTTGCGCAATTCACTCAGGCCGACGATCTTGGCTTCTTCCATCGCGGGCCAGAACGGCGCCTTGTTGGCTGGGTCGGCAAAACGCTTCCAGGTGTAGACGAAGTCTTGTGCCGTCAGCTCTCGCTTGAGGCCCTTGAAGGCCGGGTCGTCGCAGAAGAAGATGCCGGGGCGAAGGCGCACCGTCCACACGCGGTGGTCGGCCGAGACTTCGGGCATGGCCGCAGCCACACGCGCTCGCAGTTTGGATGGCCGCGCCAGGTGGTCGAATTCGTAGGCCGCGTCAAAAATGTGGCCGTTGACGGTGGCTGAGTAGAGGTCGCTGATGCGCACTGGGTCGAAGCCGGTTTCAGCCACCGGGAAGACCACCCGCAGCACCTTTTGGCCGTCGACTTTCTGGGCCGCCGCGTTCAAGCCCGGCAGCGTCAGCGCCGCACCTAACGCCAATGTGTCACGGCGCTTCATGGTGCAGCGTTGCCCCGGCGCGCGCGCTCTTGGTTGTCAATGTCCACATACTTGTAGAACTCTCGCACGTAGATGTTGCGTTGGTAGCCGCGCACCCAGGGGTGGGCCAGGTCGGTGAAGATGCGGTGCACGTGCACCTTGTAGGGCATGTAGGCCACCAGCAGTTTGTTGGCTTCTTCAAAGAGGGCTTGACGCTGCGGCCCATCGGGCAATTGGCGCTGTTTTTCGTACAGCGCATTGAAGGCCGGCAGGTTGAAGCGGGCGTGATTGGCCTGGCCTTTGTTGGGGCCGTAGCCCAGCGCCAAAAAGGTGTCGCCGTCGGGCTGGTTGGCGCTCCAGCCCACGCCCCACATCATGAGTTTGCCGGCGCGGCTGGCCTTCAAGTTTTCCGGCCACTTGGCGGTCTTGAACGTCATCTTGATGCCGATGGCGTCCATGTTCTTTTTCCACAGCTCGTTAAGCTGGCGGCTTTGCTGGTCGGGGCTGGTGGCGTACTCCAAAACCAGAGCTTCACCATTGGGTTGCTCGCGCCAGCCGTCACCGTCCTTGTCGGTGTAGCCGTGCATGTCCAGCAAAGCTTTGGCGCGCGCGCGGTTGAAGTCGCCCATCTCGCTTTTGAGCTTGGGGTTGTAGCCCCAGGTGCCGGGGCCCACCACGCCTTGTGCGGGAATGGCTTGGCTGCGCCGCACCAGGCGAATTTCACGTTCCACGTCCACCGCCAGGCTGATGGCACGGCGCAGGGCCACCTTGTGCGGCTCGTAGCCGCCGACCACGGGGTGCTCCATGGCGAAGTAGCTCACCGACACGTCAGCGCGCGGGTAGCGCACCAGGGTGATGCCCTGTTTGGCCAGGTTGGGTGCCAGCTTGTTGTTGGGGATGACGCTGGGCGCAAAGTCGGTCGGCAGCTGGTCCAGCAGGTCTTGTTCGGCATTGAGGAAACTCAGCCAGCGCGGCTGCGGCTCTTCAATGATGGCGATGTGAACTTCGTCAATCAGCGGCAGGCGCTGGCCCTTGAACTGCGCGGCCACGGCTTGCAAACGCGTGTCGTCCGCCGGTGGCGTTTCTTCGTAGCGCACCTCTCGGTAGTTAGGGTTTTTGGCCAGCACGATGCGTGAGCTGCGCTTCCAGCTTTTCAGCACAAAGGGGCCCGTGCCCACCGGGTGTTCGCCGATCTTGTCGCCGTACAGCTCCACCACTTCACGGGCCAGCGCGCCGGTGAAAGAGCCGTCGGCAAAGTTGTACAAAAAGCGCGGGTTGGACTGGCCCAGGCGGATTTGGAAGGTGTAGCGGTCCAGCGTGCGCAGGCCTTCCACGGGGGTGTCGTAGTCGAAAGGCTTTTTCTCGTCGGCCAGTTGTTTGCGCAGCTCACTCAGGCCCAGGATCTTGGCGTTTTCCAGCAGGTAGAGGTTGGCGCTTTTCCAGCGTGGGTCGTAGTGGCGCTTGAGGCTGTAGACGTAGTCCTGCGCCGTCAGTTCACGCCGAATTTGTTGACCGTCTTTGCCTTTGAAGGCGGCGTCGTCGGCGAAGTAAATGCCGGGCTTGATGCGAAAGGTGAAGGTCTTGAAGTCGTCGCTGACTTCGGGCATGGCCGCCGCCGTGTTGGGCCGCATGCGCGCCGGCTGGGCCAGGAATTCAAACTCCAGCGGCGCTTCAATCATGCCGGAGACCACGGTGCGCGAATACAGGTCGGATATCTGCGCCGGGTCGAAACCGGTCTCGGCAATCAAGAAGGCATAACGCAGCACCTTGGTGGACTGGGCGCTGGCGGGTGTGGCCGCTGCGGCGGCCAGGCACAGCGTGGCCAAGCAGGTCAGCAACAGGCACTGGATGATCTTCATGGTGAGGGTGTGGCAAGCGCAGCAGCTTCAACATCCACATGGCGCCAGAAGTCGCGCATGAAGGGGTGCGGCACATAGCCCAACACCCGCGGCTGCATCAGCCAGGTCAGTTTGTCGTGGCCACTGGCTTTGTAGGGCATGTAGGCCAGGCCCAGCTGCAAGCCTTGCTGGATAAGGGCATCACGCTCGGGCCCGTCGGGCAGGGCGCGCTGGCGTTCGTGAATGGCGTTGAAGGCCGGCAGGTTGAAGCGCGAGGCGTTGCTTTGGCCCTTGTTGGGGCCGTACATCAGGTCCATGAAATAACTGCCGTCGGGGATGGCCGCGCTCCAGCCGGTGGTCCACATCATCAGCTTGCCGGCGCGGCTGGCCTTGATGTTTTCTGGCCAGGCGCCAATGCGGAAGTTGATCTTCACGCCTACCGCGTCCATGGACTTTTTCCACAGACCTTGCCACTGGCGCGCAAACTGGCTGGGCTCTGTGGTCATCTCCAGCACCAGGGGCGTGCCGTCGGGGTTGTCGCGCCAGCCGTCGCCGTCTTTGTCGGTGTAGCCATACAGGTCCAGCAGGGCTTTGGCGCGCGCCGGGCTGTACTCGCTCATCTCGCTCTTCAAGGCCGGGTCGTAGCCGCTGACCATGGGCGGCAACAGGCTTTGCGCCGGCAGCATCTGGCCATGGCGCAGCAGCGCGATTTCGCGCGGTGCGTTGTAGGCCAGCGCCAAGGCGCGGCGCAGCGCCACGCGCTGCGGCGTGTAGCCGCCCACCACGGCGTGTTCCATGCCGAAGTAAACGTGGCGCGTGGTGGGGTTGACGACTTGGCGCATCTGCATGCCCTGCTTGGCCAGGTGGGGTGCCAGTTTGCCGTTGGGCGCGGCCAGGTTGATGAACTCAGGCGGCACGTTGAGCATGTCCAGTTCACCGCGCAAAAAAGCCAGCCAGCGCGGTTGGGCTTCTTCGATGATGGCGATTTCCACGCGGTCCAGCAGCGGCAGTTTCTTGCCGCGCTGCTGCTGCGCAATGGCCTGGCTCAGCGTGTCGTTGGCCGCCGGCTCTTCGTCATGCACGCTGTGCTGGTGCAGCGCATTGCGCTCCAGCACAATGCGTGAACTGCGCTTCCACGCGCCCAGCTTGAAGGGGCCCGTGCCCACTGGGCGCTGCATGCTGCGGTCGGGGTCGGCTTCAATCACTTCGCGCGCCACCGCGCCGCTCAGGCCCGGGGTGGCCAGCACGTAAGGCAGGCGCGGTTCGGGCTTGGCCACGCGCACTTCAAAGCGGTAGCGGTCCAGCACGCGCAGGCCTGGCACATCGCTGTCGTAGTTGAAAGGTTTCTTGCTGTCCAGTGCTTGCTGGCGCAATTCGTTCAAGCCCAGCAGGCCGGCGTTTTGGTAGTGAAAGAGCGTGGGGCTGCGCGTCTTGGGGTCGAAGTAGCGCTTGATGCTGTAGACGTAGTCGGCGGCCACCAATTCACGCGGCCGGCCGTTGAAGGCGGGGTCGTCGCTGAAGAAGATGCCGGGTTTGAGCGTGAAGACAAAGTGCGTGTGGTCTGCATTGACCTCGGGCAGCGACGCAGCCGTGTTGGGCTTGAGCTTGGCCGGGCGTGCCAGGTAGTCGTAGGTCAGCGGCGAGTCAAAGATGCTGGCCACCACGGCGGCCGAGACGACGTCGGAAATCTGCGCCGGGTCAAAGCCACTTTCGCTGCCGGCGAAGGCTACGCGCAATACTTTTGGTGCTTTGGCCTGTGCGTCGGCAGCGTCAGCGCTGGCCACGCACAGGCTGGCCAGCAGGGCCAACAAAAAGGGATGAAACAAGCGCACGGCGCAGGCCCGCAAAGAAAGCGCCAAGTCTAGGGGTGTGCGCGCGCGGCGCAAGCCGGGCCAGCACCCACATTCCAGGGGGAAACCACCGGCCAAGCATGGCTGGGCACGACCCTAAACTCGCGCATCACTATTTTCCCTGGGGCGCGCGCCAAAAGCGCCGTCACCGTGCAACCCCATGGCCGCATACCTGGTCCGGCGCCTGTGGCAGATGATCCCCACGCTCTTGGGTGTGGTGCTGCTGGTGTTCTTTCTTTTCAAGTTCTTTGGCGGCGACCCAGCCGAGGTGCTGGGCGGCCTTAACGCCAGCAAAGAACAGGTCGAGGCCATTCGCCAGCAACTGGGCTTGAACGAGCCCGTCTGGTATCAGCTATGGCTGTTTGTGAAGCAGATCGTCACTTTCGAGTGGGGCAAAAGCTGGGCCACCAATGAAGCGGTCAGCAACCTCTTTGCCACGCGCCTGCCGGCCACGCTGACGGTGATGATCCCCATCCTCATCCTCGACGTGTTGCTGGCCCTGCCCATCGCCATGTGGGTGGCTTACCGCCGTGGCAGCCTGACCGACCGCAGCATCATGGTGGCCACCACGGTGGCGCTGTCGATCAGCTTTTTGGTCTACGTCATCATTGGCCAGTACGTGTTTGGTTTTCAGCTGGGCTGGTTTCCGGTGCAAGGCTGGAGCGACAGCACACTGACCAACCTCTTCGTCTACGCGCCGCTGCCGGTGATGCTGGCGGTGGCAGTGGGCCTGGCGCCGCAGACGCGCCTGTACCGCAGCTTCTTGCTGGATGAATTGGGCCAGGACTACGTGCGCACGGCGCGCGCCAAAGGCATGACAGAACGTGTCGTGTTGTTTCGGCATGTGCTGCGCAACGCCATGATTCCCATCCTCACCAACATCGGTTTGCAGCTGCCCGGCATCTTTGTCGGCAGCTTTTTGATCGAGGTCTTTTTCAGCATTCCGGGCATCGGCCGCGAAGTGCTGCTGGCGGTGAACCGCAGCGACTTTCCGGTCATCCAGGCGGTGACGATTTACCTCGCGGTGCTGACCATGGTCATCAATTTGCTGACCGACCTGGCCTACAAGATTGCCGACCCGCGCGTGGTGTTGAAATGAGCGCGGACATGAGCGCGGACATGAGCGCGGTTTTGTCAGCCGACGGCGCCCTGGACAGCGCCCAGCAAAAGAGCGAAGGCGTCTGGCACGCCGCGTGGCGCCGCTTCAAGGCTGACCGCGTGGGCCTCGTCAGCCTTGTCATCGTGGCCTTGTTCCTGCTGCTGATTGCACTCGCCGCGCTGGGTCTGGTGGCCAAAAACTGGCAGACCGAAGTGGGCGTGCCCAACGCGCCGCCTACCTTCATGGGGCCAGCGCCGCCACAAGCCAGCGGTGTGATTGAAAGCCCCACCGGCCCCAACGTAGACCTCTCGGCGGTGGACCCGCTGGCGCCGCGCTACAAAGAGTGGGACGAACGCGCCAAGCAGTTCCAGACCACAGAGACGGTGAAGTCGCAGACCCTGCCTTTTGGTGGCGACAGACTGGGCCGCGACGTGCTGCAAAAGGCCGTCAAGGGCACCGAGATCAGCGTCTTCGTGGGTGTGGCTGCGGCCCTGGTGGCGACGCTGATTGGGGTGCTGATGGGCGCCTTCGGGGGCTTCTTCGGCGGCAAGGTGGGCGACGGCCTGGAGTGGGTCTACAACGTCTTCGAGTCCATCCCCAACATCCTGCTCATCTTTGCTTTTGCCGCGGTGGTCGGGCGCGGTGTGGAAAGCGTGGTGGTCATCCTGGCACTGACTGGCTGGACCGGCATGTACCGCCAGGTGCGCGCCGAGTTCATCAAACACGCCAGCCGCGACTATGTGCGCAGCGCCGAAGCCATTGGCGCCGGCCCCTTGAGCCGCATGTTCAAGCACATCCTGCCCAATGTCAGCCACGTCGTGCTGGTGCGCATGGGCCTGCTCACCGTGGGCTTCATCAAGGCCGAAGTCATCTTGTCCTACCTGGGCCTGGGCGTGCGTGTGGACCAGGTCAGCTGGGGCACCATGCTGGCTGAAGCGCAGAGCGAATTGATCCTGGGCCACTGGTGGCAACTGGTGGCTGCGACGCTGTTCATGGCGGTGTTTGTGACTGCGTTTTCACTCATGGCCGATGCGCTGCGCGACGCGCTCGACCCCAAACTTCGTGGGCTGGAATGACCATGCTGTTGTCTATCCAAGACCTCAAAGTCGCCTTTCGCATGGGCAAGGGCGTGCGCGCCGAAGCGGTCAAGG
>JANNEX010000182.1:0-9641 GCA_031379155.1 Rubrivivax sp. | reverse complement strand
GCGGCCCAGGTGTTCGAGCGCGCGGTTCGCTATCACCTCATTGGCGTTCATGTTGGTGGAGGTGCCAGCGCCGCCCTGGATCACATCCACCACAAACTGCTCGTGCAAGGCGCCGCCAATCACGTCGTCGCAAGCGCGCTCGATGGCCGCTGCGAGCGTGGCGTCTATCACCCCCAGTTGAAGGTTAGCCTGCACGGCCGCCTTTTTCACAAAGGCCAGCGCGCGCACCAGCTCTGGCATGCTTGATACGGTCTGGCCAGAGATGGGAAAGTTGTCGACCGCACGCGCCGTGTGCACGCCCCAGTAGGCGTCCGATGGGATGTCTTTTTCGCCCAGGAAGTCGTGTTCGCGGCGGGTGGTGGCGGTGGTCATGTCAGGCCTCGTGTCGCGCGGCAAGCGCGGGATGCTGAGACTAGTACTCCGGCGCAGGGGTTTCGGAACATGATGAAAGCGATGGATTTGGCCCGAGGGCAATGCGCAAACCACAGCAATGCCCAAAGGCATTGCGAGGATTTGTAACGCAGCCTTCGGGTCGAAGACGCGCTTTCATGTTTCGAAATCTCTGGGTCGGAGTACCAGAGCAGTCTTTGTTGCTGTGCCAGCCGCATCAAACGCTTTGTTTCGCGCTCATGCACAGCGCACTGGCGCAGCGCTGCGCCCGCCGCCCGTCGCGCTACCGGGCATGGCGCAGTCGGCTATCAACACAGGCTCCTAGCGATAGCGGGCCGCCCAGACGCTGTAGGGCCCGCTGTTGCCCGCCGTCACCGCGTTTTGCACCCAGACCGCGACGGCATTGCCGCTGCCGTCGATGGCGATTCGTGGCGTGCTTGCTTGTCTGGAACTACCGCCACCCAGGGTCGGTGTGAAGACCCATCCGCCTGCGACCGTGTAGCGGCCAGACGCGATGAGGCTGTTGGTGCCGTCGGATGATGTCCACAGCGCCAGCGCGGCGCCGCTGCTGTCAAAGGCGAATCGCGCGCCACTGTGTCCAGTGCCCACCGACGCCGACACCAGGACCGCGGCAAGTCCCCAACCGCCGCTGGGCGTGTAGCGGTTGAACTGGATGCTGTTGCGATTGGCGGCGTCACGCGCTGTCCACATCGCCATGGCATTGCCGTTGACGTCAAAGGCAATCTGCGCGTCGTTGGCGCCAAAGGGCCCGACATTGTCGGTCTCGATCAACTCTGCGGTGCCCCAACCGCTGCCTGCGGTGTAGCGGTTGCCCCAGATATTGTTGCGCGTGCCGTCGGATTGATGCCAGACCACCAAGGCATTGCCGTTGCTGTCGAAGGCCAGACTCGGGCCACTTGCATGGCCGGCGTTGTCGGTCTCGATGAGCTGCGCCGTGCCCCAACCGCTGCCCGCGGTGTAGCGGTTGGACCAGATGTCGGTGCGCGTGCCGGCGGATTGCTCCCACACGGCCAGTGCGTTGCCATTGCCATCGAAGGCGATGGCCGGCACACCCCTGGCTGCGTCGCCTGCGTTGTCGGTCTCGATCAGTTCGGCCGTGCCCCAGCCGCCGCCCACGGTGTAGCGGTTGGCCCAGACGTTGGTGCGTGTGCCGTCGTACTGCCCCCACACCGCCAGCGCATTGCCGCTGCTGTCGCAAGCGACGTTGGGATAGGGCGTAGTGCCTGGACTGACGGATCCGATCATTTGCGGCACGCCCCAACCGGTGCTGGCGCTGTAGCGGTTGGCCCACACAGCGGAACCCGTGACGCCTGAGTGCGTCCACACCGCAAAGCCATTGCCAGCGGCGTCGATCGCGATCTGCGGCTGCCCCGACGCGTTTTGCGCATCGTTGGTTTCGACCAACTGGGCGCTGCCCCAGGCGCTGTTGGCGGTGAAGCTGTTGGACGAGATGTCCACGCGCCCAAAGCCGCTCAGGTCCTGCCCCCACACCGCCAGCGCATGGCCGCTGGCGTTCATGGCCAGTTCCACATTGCTCGTGACATTGCCGCTGGCCGCCTCGATGACCTCGGCCACACCCCAAGTCTTGGACGCAGCCGCCAGCACCGTCAAGGTGGCGGTGTCGCTAACGACTGATGTGAGCGCATTGCTCACCACCACACGCAGCTGCGCGCTGTTGTCAGTGGCGCGCGCGGTGGCTGCGCTGGTGTAGGCGGCGTTGGTGGCGCCAGCGATGTTGCTCCAGGCGCCGCTGGTGAAGCGCTGCCACTGATAGGTCAGCGGCGCGGTGCCTGTGGCCACCACGCTGAAAGTGGCGCGTGCCGGCTCGGTCAAGCTCTGGTTGGAGGGCTGCGTGGTGATGCTTGGCGCCACGGCAGCTGGGTCGACGCTGAGCCGCGCCGTGGTGGAGCTGACGGCACTGCCCACGCCATTGCTGGCCAGCGCGCGAAAGCGAAAACCGTTCATGGCCGTGGTGGTGGCTGGTGTGGTGTAGGTGGTGCCCGTGGCGCCGCTGCCGCTGGACACGTTGTTCCAGGTCGTGCCGCCGTCGCTGCTCAGTTGCCACTGCAGCATGGCCGTGGGCGTGCCGCTGACGGCCACCACAAAGCCAGCACTGGCCGGCGCGGTCACCGTCACATCCGCCGGCTGGGCCGTGAACGCGGGCGCAACCGGTGCCGGGGTGACGGTGAGCGTGACCGCGTTGCTGGTCAAAACGCCACCACCTACCGTGACCAGCACGCGGTATTGCGTGCCGGTTTGTGCCAGCGTGGTAGCGCTGATCACCAGCAATGGATTGGTGGCGCCGGCGATTGGGGTCCAGTTGCTGCCCATCAATTGCTGCCACTGGAAGCTGGCCCCCGTGCCGTCCTGCACGGCCACGCCGAAGGTGCTGCTGGTGCCGGCCGCGCTTGATTGGTCAGTCGGTTGCGTCAAGCTGGGCTGCGTGGGCGGCGGCGCTTCGTCGCCAGAGCCACCGCAAGCGGCAAGCAGCGTGGCGAGCCAAGCGAACAGCAAGGCGTACAGCACCAAACGCAGCAGCGTGAGCTTGGCAGATGTGCAGGGCGCGGTAGGTGTCATGCGGGTCTCTCCTGAAAGTTTTGCTGCGTCACGCAATGCCTCAGCGCAGCCCGGGGCTTGGCTCAGGCTTGGCCGTCGAAGTGGGCCAGGCTAAAAATCGCGCCAGTTCGAAAGGGCTGTCGAACTCACGCGCCTGGGCGTCCACATCCACCAGCCGCGCATGCCATGGCGCGCCCGGTGGCGCCCAGACGCTGAGCAGCATCACGCGCGCCGTGTCGCTGGCCAAGGCATCGCTGGGCGGGTTCATGAATGGCGCCTGCGCCCAAGCGCTGGCTGCAGGGCCAGCGTGGTCGACGCCAGGGGCCTGTTTCGAGCCCGCGTCGGCGCAGCATTGCCTTGACTTGCCGTGTGCTGCGCGGCTTGCGCAGCAGGGCTGTTCGAAGCTGGACTGGCGTCGCAAAGTGGCGGCTGCGGGCAAGCGCTCATGGCGATCTCCTGTGCAAGAGTGCCCAGCGTAGAACTGGCCCGTTGCGCCGCCGTTGCAGCGCTTCAGTTGGCGCCGCAACGGCCCGGCAGCGGCCTGCTTGCACAGTGCCTGCACGCCAACCCGGCAGCGAGCCTCTCGTCTCGCCCGGCACGTCCGGCGCATGAAGGACTTCTCATGAAGACTGCTGCAAAAACCCACCGCCTGGCGCTGCGGTGGAGGTGCTTGGCGGGTGCGCTGATCGGCCTGGGTCTGGGCTTGGGCGGGCTGGCCAAGGCCGTGGTGATCGATGTCTCAGAGGTGGTCAACGGGCCGGGCCAGTCGACCGTCGCACTACAGGGCCCGATCACGCCTTGCAGCAGTGCCTGCAAACACGCCCTGGTGGCCAGCGCTGGCCTGGACGTCGCCTACACCTCGTTTCCAGAGCCCCAGATCGCCAGCGTGTGGGGGCCCACGTTCTTGGCCACTAGGCCGACGCTGTACGGCTTGAGCCAATCGCTGGGCGTCTGGTCTGCGGTGGGCACGCGGCTCGATGGGGGTGCGGTCGGCGTGGCGCAGCGCGCAGCGGTCGACTTCGACTGGATGGGCCAGGGCAGCAAAAGCCAGCTCTCGGTGCAGACCTGGAAGACCGGCAGCGGCATTGCCACGCTGAGTTACGCCGTGCAGGTGAACACACCCACGGGTGGACCGAAGCCAACCTACCTGTCGTTTGAGGTAGCCCAGCAGGCCAGCGATTTTCAGTTGGCCAACGAGGTTCTGAGCAGCGGCGGTGTCGTGCCGCATCGGCCGCCGCGCTCGCACTCGCGCGCAGCGGTCGACATCTTTGTGGACGGTTTGCCGGTGTGGTCGGGCGAATTCAACCGCCTGTTTTCCAAACGCCTGAATGGCTTTTTTCCGGTCGACCTGGAGTGGGGCCGTGCGCTGGACGGCAGCCGCGTCGATCTCTACCTGGGCAACTTGCCGGGGGGCAGCACACGCAACGTGGCAGTGAACTTTCGCACCGAACTTCATGTCGAGGGTGGGTGCTACTTGGAGCAAGTGGCCAACCCGCAGGTGCAGCGCTGCCATGCGCAGCGGCAAACCTTGAGCATCCCGTCCGCTCTCAGCAATCCCGGGGGCGCCTTCTCCAGCATCCGCCCTGACATCCAGGTTTACACACGTTGAGCGTTAGCGCAGCGCCAACAAGAAATCCAACAAGGAATCCCACAAGGAATTCAACATGAACCCCATTCATTGCCTATTTGCCGCAACTGCAACTGCAACGGCAGCCTGCTGCCTGGTCTTTGCTGCAGCCAGCGCGCATGCGCAGACCAGCACGGCCCTGATCGCGCAAACACTCAGCACCGCCGAGCAAGCCGAGGTCGACGGCATGTCGGTCTACAAGACGCCCGCGAATCACCCGTTTCGAATGGCCGCGCTCGTCAACATCGCGGCCTATGGTCTGGCCACCAGCCCCAAGCAGGTCGTCAAGCGCAGCAGTGGCGCTGCGGCAGCGGTGTATAGCGGCCTGGTCAGCGGCTACTCTGCCAGCACGCCCCCGCTGTTGCCCACCTGGCCCAGCGACAGCACGCTGTACACGGGCACCGATCGCTCCAACCTGGCGCAGGGCTGGGCCACCATGACCGACACCGGGGTGCCCTATTTGTACCTGCAGGGCTACGGCGACTTTTCCTCTGAAGGCACAGCCGCGTGGACCACCACGGTCATGGTGCCGGTGGGCAACGTCAGCCAGCAAGTTGTGCTGCGCCTGGTCATACCACCGGCCACCGTAGACGGCCTCACCGACCGCAGCGCGGTGGCGCTGTGGCGGTCACGCATCCGCGCCGAGTTGCTGGTCAACGGCTACCCGGCCTGGTCCAGCGAAGCGAGCCGCTTCAACGTCGACCCCAGCACCATTTCCGGCCAGGTCAGCGAGACCCTGCTGCTGGAAAAGTTTGGCAAGCCGCTGAGCTTTCCGACCAACGATGACGATGCCGCGTCAAGCAACGACAGCCTCACGGCGGGGGCGATTGCTCAAGCCTCAGAGAAAAAGACGGTCTACCTGAGCCTGGGCCGCTTCCAGCCCGGAGCAACGCTGGAACTGGCCATGATCCTGCGCGGGACGGCCCATACCAAGCCACGCTACGTCAATGGTGTCACCCATCGCTGCCAAGGCCTTGAAGCCGGCCACTACGTGTGCTCACGCGGCACGCTGACCTTGAAAGGCGAAGGCGCAGCGGATGCACCGCGCGTCTACCTGATGCCCTAAGCAATGTAGGCGGGGCAAGGAAAGTCCCGCACTGCGCCACAAGGCCGACAGCGGCACGGCGCCCTGGCAGCGCGGCACCCACAGCGGCTTGGTGCTTCGCCGGCGGGCGCTGCTGGCATCATGCAGCGCATGCTCAGACTGAAGTTCTTCGGCCGCCCGGCGCTGCTGCGTGACGACGTGGTCTTGCCCCTGAGCACGCGCAAGTCCTTGGCATTGCTGCTGCTGCTGGCGCGCAGCCGCGAGCCCTTGCCACGGGTTCGTGTCGTCGCCTTGCTGTGGCCGGCGCTGCAAGAGCAAATAGGCCGACGCAACCTGCGCCGCGAACTGGCACGGCTGCGCGAGGCCAGCGCCGCAGATGCCGTCACGGCCGAAGGCGACCGCCTGGCGCTTGCGGCCGAGGTGGACAGCGATGTCGGCGCCTTCGAGTTCCGGCTGGACGCCGGCCAGCCCGACGCCGCCCTAAGCCTTTGGCAGGGCGCGCCGGCTGACGGCTTCGCGCTGGGCGATGCCGATGCTTTCGACGACTGGCTGGCGCAGCAACGTGAGCAACTGAACAACCGGCGCCGCCAGGCCCTGAGCGTTTGCGCTGCGGCGCATGAGGCCGGTGGCGACCTGGCACGCGCGTTGGCCTGCGTTGAAGCGCTGCTGGCCGACGACCCGCTGCAAGAGCAGCAGCACTGTGACGCCATGCGCTTGCTGGCCGCCAGCGGCCGCCGCGAGGCCGCGCTGGCCCAATACGAGCGCTGCCGCAGCTTGCTGGGCTCAGAGCTGGGCCTCACGCCCATGGCACAGACCGAGACGCTGGCGGCATCTTTGCGCGGCGTGCTGACGACACGGGCGGTGCCAGCGGCAGCGGGGGCGCCACTGGCGTCAATCAGCCCATTAGACCCATTAAGCCCCTTAAGCCAATTAAGCCCATTGGCCGCATGGGCCCCCGCACTCCCATTGGTCCCATTGGTCCACTCCCTCAGCCCGCCCGCAAGCGTTTCCCTGCGCGCCCGTCTTCCCGACCACCTGCCCTTCGTGGGCCGCAGCGCCGAGGTGATGGCGCTGGAGCGCGCCTGGGGCGCCGGCCGCATGATCGTCATCGAAGGCGAAGCCGGGGTTGGCAAGACACGTTTGGCCACCGACTTTGCCGCCGCGCACGGACCGTTTGCGATGGCGCGTTGCCGCTCGGGTGACAGTGACCTTCCCTACGCGTCGTTCAGCCGCGCGCTGCGCGCTTTGATCGGGCCAACGCCGACACCGACGCTGCCCGACCTGCCAGCGTGGGTCGGACAGGAGCTTTCGCGCTTGCTGCCCGAGCTGGGCATGGCGCCGCCACCCATACGCTCGGACGAAGAACGCAGCCGCTTCTTTGAAGCCTGCGCGCGTGGCTGGCAGGCCCTGGCCGCCGAGAACTTTGACGCTGTGCTGCTGGACGACTGGCATCTTGCCGATGCCGCCAGCCGCGCCCTGCTGGGCTTTGTTGCCAAGCGCCGCAGCGAGGCTGCTGGGGCCGATTCGAGCGGCGCACGCGAGTGGCTGATCTTGCGCCCCGAGCTTGACGAAGCCTCGAGCCTGGTGCTGCAAGGTCTGATCGAAGCCACGGGCGCCACGCGCCTGCACTTGCTGCCGCTGGCAGGCGGTGCCGTCTTCGACCTGGTGCGTCAGCTCTCTGGCGCTGGCCACCCGGTGCGCTTTGCGCAGCGCCTGGAACAGGCCACCGGCGGCAACCCGCTTTTCCTGGCCGAGACGCTGCGCCATCTGGCCGAGACCGATTTGCTGTCAAGCGACGCCAGCGGCGGCTGGCACACGCCTTTTGACGATGCCACGCACGACTACCGCGAGCTGCCGGTGCCGGCCAGTGTGCTTGACACCGTGCTGGCCCGTGTGCAACGACTGCCAGCGGCCAGCCGGCGCGTGCTGGAGGCGGCGGCGCTGGCGGCTGAGCCGTTTGCGCCTGCCTTGTTGGCGCCGGCCTGCGCCTTGTCCGAGCTGGACGCGGTGCAGGCGATAGAAGACGCGGTGGCGGCCAGCCTGCTGCACGAACACCCGGCCGGCGGTTTTGCCTTCGCCCACGACCTGGTGCAACAAGCGCTGAATGGCGCGCTGTCCAGCGAGCGGCGGCGCCTGGTGCACCGGCGACTGGCGCTGGGCGCCGAGCTTGCAGGTGCGCCTGCGGCCACCATCGCCGCCCACCACGAAGCCAGCGGCGACGCGGCACGCGCCGTGGCCCACCGCATTGCGGCGGGCGACCATGCGCAGCGGCTGCACGCCTTGAGCGAAGCCATGGCGCAATGGGCCAAAGCGCTGGCCGACCAGCCGACACCGACGCAGGCGCTGCGCATCCACGAGCGCTTGGTCCGCGTCTGCCACCAACACTCGGTGATCGACGCCGTGCGGGCGCAGGCCGATGCGCTGGCAGCCCTGCTGGCCAGCGGCACGCTGAGCTCTGAAGAAAGGATTGAGGCCACCGTCAGCCGTGGCCTGGCCATGGCCCGGGCCGAGCAGTCCGAGCAAGCACTGACCGTGCTGGACACCCTGCCGCAGGCCATGGACGAGCTGCAACTCGGGCGCGCGCTGGCGGTGCGCTGCATCGCCCTGCACAACCTGGGTCGACCCGACGAAGCACGGCTGGCTTCGCAGGCTGCGCTGGCCCTGAAGACATTGCCCGACCTGGACCGTGTTGAACTGCTCGACCTTGCCTTCATCAGCGACCACGAAGCCGGGCGAGCCGAGTCGGCCCTGGCCCATGCCGATGCAGCGCTGGCGCTGAGCCGGCGCAATGGCGACGAACACGGCATCGCACGCGGGCACTTTCGGCGCGGCATCATGCGCCTTCAATTGCACGACGGGGTGGGCGCCGAAGCCGAGATGCTTGCCGCGTTCGAAGGCGCCGAGCGGCTGGGCCAGGTCACCTTGGGCAGAGTCGTTCTGTACAACCTTTGCTGCGTTTACTCAGCGCAGACGCTGTACCCGCAGTCGCTGGCCGCGCTGCAGCGCGGCTGGGCGATGACGCCGCCAATGCAGCCTGGCCCCTTGCGCGTGATGTACCGCTTGGGCGAGATTGATGCGCACTTCGCGCTGGGCGATCTGGGGGCTGTTTGGCAGACCTTGCAGCTGGCCGTGCCCGAGGCCATGGCGCAGGGTGACCCGACCATCAGCATCTCTGCGGCGATGTGTGGACTTGAGCCACTGGGTCTGTTGGGCGAAGTGGCGCTGGCCCGCCACTTGCTGGCCTCCATCACCGACGACGCCGCGCGCCAGATGCTCTTGACGGCCCAGGAGCTGTGGGTGGCGTTGGCGCAGTTCGAGATCAAGCAAAACGATGCAGCCGCCGCCGCCAGCGTGCTGGCACAGATCGCCACGACCGGCGATGTGTTCGTGACGCGCGTGCGCCTACGGCTGGACCTGGCGCGTGCTGAGCTGGCCTTGCTTGTTCACGATCCGCAAGCCGCCCTGGCCGCACTGCCGGCTGACGACGCCATCGGCATGAACGGTGAAATGCGCACCCGCAGCTTGGCCCTGAGGGTGGCCGCGCAAGCCGCGCTGGGCGGCCTGGACGCGTTCACGGTGGCGGCAGCGCGAGCCCACTTCGCCGCGCCATCCGAGCACCTGATTGCGACCCTGGAGCTGCACACGGCACTGGCCCGCGCGTCCCGCGCCGGCACATCAGGCGCGCCCGAAGAAGCGCAGGCGGATCAAGCCGCATTTGTGGCAACGATGGCCGCCACGCTGCAAGCGCATCCGACCCAAGAGGCGGCGTTTCGCCGCGCCTGGGGCTGATGTTCTTGCTCACGGCGGGTGGCACAGCCGTTGCGGCGCCTTGCCGTTTCAGCCCGCTTTGCCGCGCAAGCGGTGGCTGGCCGGCAGCGTGAGCAGTGCCAAGGCCACCAAGGCCAGCGTTGCCGGTTCCGGCACCCCGCCACCACCGCCGCCTCCACCATTAGCCGCGAGGTAGCTGTAGCCGCTGGTGCTGGTCAGCCGGTAGTTCGAAGG
>JANNEX010000175.1:0-3608 GCA_031379155.1 Rubrivivax sp. | reverse complement strand
GTGTCGGCCAGCATGCGGCCGAACATGGCGATGTCCACGGCGGCGCGCGGCTTGCGCAGCAGCTTCAATTCGTCGGTGGTGGGCTCGCTCTTGCGCCCGGCGCACGTCTGCGCAAGCGCCTCGACGCTGGCCAGTTCTTCGGGGCTGATGTGGGCCAACTGTTCGATGTGCAGGTCTTCGTTGGTCTCGCTCTTCTTGTCGGCTTTGAGTTTGCCGAACTGGCCGGCGATGGCTCGCGCCCATTCGCGGGCAGGCTTGTCGGCAATGCCACCGACAGCGAGGGTCTTGAACACCTCGGCGCCAATCATCTTGGTGCGCTTCCCGAGGTGGCTGCCCACAGCCGCCTCAAACACGTCTGACGTGCGCCACGCGCGCTTCAAACTCTGCGACGACACGCGCAAGCGCAGCGCGTCGCCCAGCAAGGCCGTTTTCGGCCGGCCAGTGTCGTCGCGGTTGAGGTTGGAAGGCGGGTAGGCGGTGAGTACATGCAGTTGAATGAAGCGTGACATGGTGGGGTCTCCCTGAATGAACAGTGTGGGGGTGTGTTGAGGCTGCTGGATCAGGCGCCGGCCTTGGCAGGCCAGTCGTAGTCGTAGGCCCAGCGCTTCTTGACGCTGTCGTCCCAATTGACCACGTCGGTGGCCAGTGCCAGCACGTCGGCCTGGTGCTCCAGCAGCGGCAGCGTGCGACGAAGGCCAGCGAACAAGGCGTCGATGTCAGGCGATTCAAGCAGGCGCATGAAGCGCAGCGCGCTGACGCGGGGTTTATCACCTTCGCTCATGGACTTTGGCAGCGGCCTGTCGACGTTTTGCTTCACGTGGGCCAGCAGGCCTGCAGTTGCCGCCAGCCGGTCGTTGCGCCAGGCGGCGTCGGGCCAGCCGGCCGCCAGCAAACGGTGATGCAGTTGGTGGTACGCGGGCACCATCACCACAGCCGTGATGTCAGGCGCGCGTCGCAATGCCGCACGGCCACCGCGGTCGTCGTCCAGGCCGCGCCACCACCGCAGCAGCAACTCACCCCAGGCTTGGTGTTGACGGAAATTGAGTGTGCTCATGCAGCCTCCTTGGCTGGGCCTTTGGTGGAAACCGACTTGCGAGCCGGCTTGGGTTTGGGTTCATCGACAGGCAGGCCGAGCGCGCTGCGCAGCTTCGGCCCGTGCAGGCTGTTGCGCAGTTGTTTGTGGGCCAGTGCAATGCGGCGCGGGTTCTGGCGTTCGATGGTGCCCGCGCCAACCAGACTGGTGTCGAACAGGCGCAGCGCGGTATTGCGCAGCGTGTTGTGCCAGGCCTCGCGCACCGGCAGGGCAGGGTGCTCGCTGCCGCTGCGCGCGGTTTCGATCAGGGCTTGCAGATGGCGGTAGAAGATGGGTTCGGTGGCCGACCAGAACGTGGCGTCGATGTGGGCGAAGTCGCCGCGGGCGTCTGCACTGAACCACGCGTCCTTGACCGCGCCGCGCAGGAACATGCCCGCGAGTTCAGCGCCAGCCAGCCAGCGTGAAACCTCGGCCTGAAGCTCTTGCCGTGTGTCGCGATCACAGTCGGCCAGGTCGTAAAGCGGCAGCGTCGATTCGTACCAGCATCGCGCCTTCATGTTGTCCATGTCGTAGCCAAAGGCCCATAGCTGCAAGGCGCCGCCGGTCTGGCGCAGCGGCAGCATCAGGGCACGTTCGACGACCTGTGCCACGCGGACCGATTTCTTGTCGCCTGCGACGCCCAGGACCCAGCCGAGCCAATGTTTGTAGCCCAGGCCGTCAGGCTGCGGGTGCACTGGCAGCCAGCCTTCCTTGCCCTCGTAGTACGGCGACAGCGGGTGCGTCCAGCTGCCTTTGTAGTTGAGGCCGTAGTTCTTGGTGGCGTAGCGGCTGACCAAGTCTTCCGACGGCCGCCCGCAAGCATCGCAGGTGCCGGTGAAGTGCCCGCCCGTTTGGAGGCGGATGCGCCGGGGCGTGGCCCAGTACAGGTGTGCTGGATGCACCTGCGCTTGTGCCAGTTCGCCTTTCTGCGCTTGCAGTTCGGTGATGGGCCCAAGCCAAGGGAACGTGCGCTGCATGTCCTGGTGAGTGGCGTCGCCGGCCAGTGCCAATAGGGCAGGACGTTCGCGCACGTTCATCCACAAGTCATGCCAGAGATGGCTGCCCGCAGGCGCCAGCACCAGCGTGGTCAAAGGCCCGCCGCCGCGCAAGCCGGTGCGGTGCCCGGCGCCACCGGATGGCGCATTCAGTTGCAATGTGAACAAGGCCACTGCTGCGCAAGCCGGGCACAGCGCATTGAGCTGCGCCCTTTTGACGAAGTGGTCGGCGTTGTTCTTGACCGTGTTTTCGCCCGGCGCGTCGATCAGCAAACCACTGATTTCGTTAACGGCGACACCTTCAGTCCCAAGGTCGAGGTCCTGCATGAACCGCGGCCCGTCGCCGTCCAGATCAAACGCTGCCGCCACCGGTGCAAACCATCCTTGCAACGTGGCCGCATCCGGCGGCGCATTGAACAGCCCGCGCCATTCAATGCTGTCGGCCACCGGCGTGGTGGTCTGCAGCAGCCCGATGGCGAACTGCGCCAGCGCGCCGTTGAAGTCGGGCCGGTCGGCGTCGAAGGCGCGCCATTGCGGGTCGGCCAATTGGCGGGGTGTGATCCAGTGGCGCTGGCCATCGGCATCGCGCACGGGCATCCAGGGGTCGTGCAAGAGGTTCATGTTTCGGGGTCCTCCTTGAGTGTGGGCTCAGTGCTGCCAGGGTCGAACAGCGCCAGCCCAGTTTGCGTGTCGTAGCGCCAAGCCAGCCGGCGCGGCACCTGGCCTTTGCGCGGTGCGGCCAGTGCTTCACCCACCCAGCCATCGGGTGTCAGCGCCAGCGGCAGCAGCACGGTCCAGCGGCCTTGTGCGGGCAACTCAGTCATCGTGGCGTCCAGCGCCGCCTGCTGCCGCGCGTCGGCGGCCGGTGCCGTGGCTGCGATCAGGCGCTCGGCCATGCGCAGGCTGCTGTAGGCCCAGCCGTGTGGCACGTCGAACCAGGGCTCCAGGCGTCCCTTGACCCAGCGTGCCAGCGTCACCGTGCTGCTGGCTTCGCCCAGGCGCGACGGGGTCTTGGCCTCGGTCCACCAGTCGATGCCACCGCGCTGGTAGCCCTGGCTCAAGTTCAGCGAGTTCATCTGCGCTTGTGTCAGGTCGGCAAAGCCCCGGCCCTCAGCGGCCATCGCATTGGCGTCCAGGCCTGGCGGCATGTCGGCATCAGAACCGAACACACCCTCGATCAACCTGCGAGCGTCGTCGGGCATGGTGAAACTGCCTGCGCGCAAGGCCCGCGCGGTCAGCCAGTTCTGGCCGTGGTGGGCATACACGGCTGCGGCCTTGGGGAAGGCGGCCTTGTACCAGCGGGCGTCAGGCTCGTCCGTCCACGGCGGCGTCAGCACCCACAGCCAGGGCGTGCCGCGTTGGTCTGGCGCGGCAGGGTCGGCCTGTGGCGTGCCGTCTGCGCTGCGGCGGTGGCGGCGCAGACGTCCAGCGCGCTGGATGATGCGGTCTATGGGTGCCAGGTCGGTGACCAGCAGATCGAAATCGACGTCCAGAGATTGTTCAACGACCTGCGTGGCGATGAGCAGCCGGCCCGCGCGCTG
>JANNEX010000067.1:0-13038 GCA_031379155.1 Rubrivivax sp. | reverse complement strand
AGCACGACGCCGCGCCGTGTCGGCGGCGGCAGGTGGGTTTTGAGTTTGGCAAAGCCGTCGACCAGGGCTATCTCAACACCCGGCACATCACCCAGGTAAGACGCCAAGATCTTGTGGTCGGTCGGGTGCAGTTCGCTCAGGCGCAACTGGTCTTGCGGCCGCATCAGGGCCTGGGCGATGGCGGGTGAGCCGGGATATTGTTTGATGGGCTGGTGGGCCTTGCCGCCATTGAAGTCGCGCACCAGCTGCACCAGCTCTGCCACGGGCGCCGGGCAGTCTTTGCGCTCGAGCACGCGGGCGATGCCCTGTTCGAACTCATCACGCTTGTGCGCGTATTCGCCTTGCAGCGAATAGCCGCCGGCGCCGGCGTGGGTGTCGACGTAGCGCCAGCCCTTGTCTTTGAGGTTCATGTAGCGCAGCACCTGCAAGAGCACGGTGTGCTTGAGCACGTCGGCGTGGTTGCCGGCGTGAAAGGCGTGGCGGTAGGCGAGCATGCGCGACTGTGCCACGGCCTGGGACTGCTGCACGTGCGGCTCGGTGTGGGCCTGTAAGCTTGGCCCATGACCCGACTTTTTGATCCCATCCGCATCGGCGACATCGACCTGGCCACACGCATCTGCATGGCCCCGTTGACGCGCAACCGCGCCAGCCCGGGCCAAGTGCCCAACGACTTGATGCGCGAGTACTACGCCCAGCGCGCCAACCCCGCCAGCGGCGCGGCGCTGATCATCAGCGAAGCGACGCAGATCAGCGCCATGGGCCAGGGCTACCTGGACACCCCCGGCATCCACAGCCGCGAGCAGATCGAAGGCTGGCGGCGCATCACGAAAGCCGTTCATGAGCGCGGTGGCTGCATGGTGTTGCAGCTGTGGCATGTGGGGCGCATCTCGCATGTCTCGTTGCTGCCGCATGGCCAGGCGCCAGTGTCCAGCACCCGCCAAGCAGCGCGCGGCAAGACCTTCATCGCCGGTGGTTTTGCGCCTTGCTCAGAGCCACGTGCGTTGCGCAGCGAAGAGATGGCCGGTGTCGTCGCAGACTACCGCCAGGCCGCGCTCAACGCCATGGACGCGGGCTTTGACGGCGTCGAAGTGCACGGCGCCAACGGCTACCTCATCGACCAGTTTTTGCGCGACAGCATCAATCACCGCAGCGACGGCTACGGCGGTGGCATCGCAGCGCGCACGCGCTTTTTGTTGGAGGTGATGCAAGCGGTGACCGACGCCATTGGCGGCGGCCGCACGGGGCTGCGTTTGTCGCCGGTGACACCGTCCAACGACGCCGGCCTGGACAGCAACCCACAGGCTTTGATGGAACACGCGGTGCGCGCGCTGGCGCCGCTGAAGTTGGCTTATCTGCACCTGATCGAAGGCCAGACCGGCGGCGCGCGCGACATCGCGCCCTTTGACTACGCGGCGCTGCGGCGCTTGTTTGCGGGCGCCTGGATGGTCAATAACGGCTATACCGCTGACATGGCCAAGCAGGTGGTGGCGCACGGCGATGCTGAGCTGGTGGCGTTTGGCAAGCCCTTCATCGCCAACCCCGATTTGGGACGGCGCTTGCGTGTGGGTGCGCAGTGGCATGAAGTCGACAGCAAGACCTTGTACGGCGGTGGCGCACAGGGCTACACCGACTACCCGACGCTGGCCGAATCTGCCCTTGTGTCAACGGCCTGAGCGCGCACGAAACAGCTCGCGCAGGCCGACTTCGCGCGGGCCGGCTTGCAGCGTGAAAGTTTCGCCCGCTTGCAGCGTGCCACCGTCCAAAACTGCCAGGTAGGCGCCGCAAAAACCCGACTGCGTCATCAACTTGGGCGCTTGCGCAAAACCCATCGCGGCGGCGAACTTGAAGCAGGGCAAACGCGGCTCGCTGACCACTAAAGTGCAGTGCGGCAGCAGCAGCCGGTCGCCTATCCACAGCTCGGTTTCCAGCACGCCTTGCAGCAGCAGGTTTTCGCCCAACAGGCCCGGCGCCAGGGCTTCGTCCCACAGCGCCACCTTGGCCTGCGCACGCACGGTTTGCCAAAACGGCAGATGTTCGCTGGGGTAGGCGTAAACGGCTTTGCTCAGGCCGCCGTGTACGGTGAGGTCGGCTTGTTCGTCACCAGCCAGGCCCAGTGAAGACACGGCCACCGGGCCATCCACGGGCTGCTTGTTGATGGCCGTGGCCACGCTGCGGCCGTTGATGGTGACGCTGCGGGTGCGGCCACAACATACCTGGAGGATTTTCATGCGGGCGATGGGTAGAGTTGGCGCAATTGTGTGGTGTTGTGCGGTGCGCCGCCCAGCCACAGGATGGGCGCTAGCCAGCCCAATGCCGAGCACACTGTGGCCGCCACACGGAGAGATCACCATGCACCGTTCTGCCCTGACGCGACTGACACCCATCGCCCTGAGCCTGCTCTTGCTGGCCGCTTGCGGCAGCCAGGTCGTCAACCCAGTGACCGGCCGCAGCGAACGTTTAGTGATGGACGAGGCGACAGAAATTGCCGAGGGCAAAAAGGCTCACCAGCAAGTTCTGGCCGAGTACGGCGTGCTGGCCAATCCGCGTTTGCAGGCTTACGTCAACGACGTCGGCCAGAAGCTGGCCAAGCAGTCGCACCGCGCCAACTTGCAATGGACTTTCACGGTGCTGGACAGCCCCGAGATCAACGCCTTTGCGCTGCCCGGCGGCTTTGTCTACATCACACGCGGCATCATGGCCTACCTGAGTGACGAGGCTGAACTGGCCGGCGTGCTGGGCCACGAAATTGGCCACGT
The DNA here is from genome assembly GCA_031379155.1 of Rubrivivax sp. GTDB lineage: Bacteria > Pseudomonadota > Gammaproteobacteria > Burkholderiales > Burkholderiaceae_C > Rubrivivax. Next base: position 10,282 of record JANNEX010000067.1, on the reverse strand, counting down.
CACTGCGCGGCATGGCGCGCAGCGCGCCACCAGCCAGCAAACCGCCGGCATTGGCGTGCTGGCCGCCACCGTGTTGGGTGTGCTGCTTGAAGGCGCCACCGGCGTGGGCGGCACGGCGCAAGCGGCCAGCCAGATGGGCCAGGGCGTGGCGGCGGGCCGCCTGGCCAGCTACAGCCGCGACCAAGAAAGCCAGGCCGACCAATTGGGCGCCGAGTACCTGTCACGCAACCGCTACAACCCGCGCAACATGATCGAGGTCATCCAGGTGCTGAAAAACCAGGAACGCTTCGCTGCCGACCAGGCCAAGGCCGAAGGCCGCGCCGCCCCTTCGGGCGCAAACTGGCTGGCCAGCCACCCCAGCAACGACAAGCGCCTGGCCGACATCCAGCAAGTTGCTGCGGCTTACACAGGCAGTTATGACGAGGACGGCCGCGCTCGGTACGCACAGGCCATCGAAGGCATGGCTTTCGGCGAAAGCCGTGAACAGGGCCTGACCCGAGGGCGAAATTTCTATCACGAAGACCTGGGCATTGCGTTGACCGCGCCGCAGGGCTGGCAGGTGAAAAACTCGCCCGAAGCCATCACGCTGATCAACGGCGCCAGTGACGCGGGTTTGATCGTGCGCCTGGTGCCGGCGGACGCCGGAGCGACCCACGAAGAGATCATCCGCAAGCTGCTCAAACCCACCCAAGGCCGCGCTGAAAAGCGCAGCTTCAATGGCCTCAACGCTACCCACTTTGAAGGGGCCACGCGCAACGAACAGGGCCAGGTAAACAACTTCAGCGTCTCGGTGGTGACGGGCCCGGCCAACCGCAACTTCCTGATGCAGTACGCAGCCAAAGACGCTGCCGCCGCCCAACGCGCTGCCGCGCAGACGCAAGAGGCCGAAGCGTCGTTTCGCACCCTGAGCGCCGCCGACCGCAGCGCGGCGCGGCCTTGGACGGTGCGCAGTGCGCCCTACCCCCGTGGCGGCTTTGCCGAGTTGGCGCGCGGCTCGCCTCTGGGCGCTCAGGCTGAAGGGGCATTGAGGCTGCTCAACGGTGTCTATGGCGGTGGCGCCGAGCCCAAGTTGGGTGGGCCGGTGAAGGTGGTGCAGTAGTGGCTGATGGCTGTTCGGCCCAATAATTAACCCAAAGTTGCCAAATAAGCCAATCAGGACTACATTGACGTCCAAGGGTCGCCCAGTCGGCGGCCTTGCAGTGAGGGCTGGAACATGAATGATCCTGTCTGGATCGGTGCCGAAGAAGCTGCGCTGAACTTTGCCGCAGACACCGTGTCCACCTATGCAGCCCCCGCGCAAGCTGTGTTGCCTGAGCGCGCGGCCCAGGCGCTCAAAGGGCAGCAAGAGCAGCTGGCACGGGCGCTGCGCCAAGCCGGGCAGAGCGGCGATCTGGCGGCGCAGTTGCAAAGCTTTGTCAGCACCAGCGTTGAGACGCAAATGCGGCTCATTGAAGAGCGCTGGCAGCAAATGTTGGCCCAAGCCAATATCCACATCGACCTGCGGCCCAGCGCGGCATTCACCGTGCCAAGCCTGTCGACGCAGCAGCCTTGGCCCGAAGCCACCGCACAGCCGCAAGACCCCCTGGCGGGGCTGAGCGCGGTCCAACTGGGCCAGACCCTGGGTGGGCTGAGTGACGAGACGGTGCGCCTGCGCGAAAAGGCCGGTGAACTTTTTTCGCTGCTGCGCCCTGGCCGCAAGCGCGGTCGTGAGTACCCGGCCTTTCAGTCCTGGCCCGCTGCTGTGGGTGAGCCCTTGCGCCAGGTGTTGGCCAGGCTAGGGGGTGGCACACCTGTCAGTGGCGCCACGGCCTACGGTTTCTTTTCGGCCACCAACCCAGAGCTGGGCCAGCTGACCGCCGTCGAAGCCCTGACGGGCAGCCTGACGCAAACGCGGCCGCTGGCGCCCGAGGCCACAGCGCTGCTGGCCGCGCCGCAGGCCGCGCGTCTTGGCGCCGTGCTGGAAGCCGCTGGCGCCTACGCCGCTGATCAAGCCCCCTGAGCCGCAATGCCACCGTCAGCATTCAAGGGCTCGCAGCTAGACCTTGAACTGCTGGACGCGGGCAGCCTGCAACTGGTGCGGCTGTTTCGGCCGACGCGCCAGGCCGATGGCGACTGGCAACCGCCCGAGCCCAAATACCGCGACAAACGCGTCGACGCACCACCCAGCGCGCGTAACCACTTTGCCGTGCTCTACACCGCCAATACACTGCCCTGCGTGGCGGCTGAATGCCGTTTGCTCAGTGCCGACGCGCAAGACCGCTGGACCTGGCGGCGTGATCTGGCCCAGCAATACCAGGTTGTGCGCTACACCGCGCATGCACCGGCGCTGTTCTTGCCCATTGACCACCCCAACGACCGGTGGCTGGGCCTGACGGGTGAGCGCAGCCCACTGGGCAGCTACAGCACCTATCAAACGTTGGCGTTGGAATTGTTTGAGCGCTACGGCAGCGTCGTGCATGGCATGAGCTGGAATTCCTTCCACCGCAATCAGCTGGGCCGTGTCTATGCGCTGTGGCACCACCACAAGGCAACGGTGGGGCTGACCATAGCGTCCGCCAAGCCTTACGTGGCCGTGGTGGACGACGCCCAGTGGCAGCGTTTCCTGGCCGAAAACCCGGCCGCCGAAGCCATCGATTCCTGAGTGCGCAAAACGCGCGCGCGACTTGCATCACGTCATGCGCCATTTGCATGACCCCTTCAAACCCGGCGGTTACGGCGTGATTACATTGCCGCGACAATCGCTCCCCCACAGCTGCACAAGGCCGTGGCGCGGCATTCGGCGAGCGTCGGTCACAGCAGTAAACACGGTCGGCTTTCGCCCAATTCCGCTTTTGACATTGCCATGATTGGAGAGCCCATGAACCGCCCTGCCCTGGAAGGCTTGCGCCTGAACGTGCCTGCCTGCGTGAACCACACCCGACTCATCGAATGGGTGGCGCAAATCGCCGCGCTCACCGAGGCCAAGGATGTTTACTGGTGCGACGGCAGCGCCGCCGAGTACGAGCGCTTCACCGCGCAGCTGGTGGCCGCCGGTACCTTGATGAAACTCAACCCGGATCTGCGCCCGCGCAGCTTTTTGGCGCGCAGCAACCCCAGCGACGTGGCACGCGTCGAAGACCGCACCTTCATCTGCAGCGCCACGCAAGAAGAGGCCGGCCCCACCAACAACTGGATGGCACCGGCCGAGATGCGCGCGCTGCTGCAAAGCGGCCGCGCTGACGGCACTCCGGCGCTGTTCAAAGGCGCCATGAAGGGCCGCACGATGTACGTCGTGCCCTTCTCCATGGGCCCGCTGGGCAGCCACATCGCCCACATTGGCGTCGAGCTGACCGACAGCCCCTATGTGGCCGTGAGCATGCGCACCATGACGCGCATGGGCCGTGGCGCGCTGGACGTGCTGGGCGAAAACGGTGATTTTGTGCCCTGCGTGCACACCGTAGGCGCACCCTTGCAGCCGGGTCAGGCCGACGTAGCCTGGCCTTGCAACGACACCAAATACATCGTGCATTACCCACAAACGCGCGAGATCTGGAGCTACGGCTCGGGCTACGGCGGCAATGCGCTGTTGGGCAAGAAGTGCTTCGCGCTGCGCATTGCCAGCAACATGGGCCGTGACCAGGGCTGGCTTGCCGAACACATGCTGATCCTGGGTGTCACCAACCCGCAGGGCAAGAAGTACCACGTCGCCGCCGCCTTTCCCAGCGCTTGTGGCAAGACCAACTTCAGCATGCTGGTGCCACCGGCGGGCTACACGGGCTGGAAGGTGACGACCATAGGCGACGACATCGCCTGGATCAAGCCGGGCACCGACGCGCAAGGACATGGCCGCCTGTATGCCATCAACCCCGAAGCCGGCTACTTCGGCGTCGCGCCGGGCACCAATTACCACACCAACCCCAACTGCATGGACTCGCTCAAGAGCGATGTCATCTTCACCAACGTGGCACTCACCGATGAAGGCGACGTGTGGTGGGAAGGCATGAGCGAGACGCCACCCGCGCACCTCATCGACTGGCAGGGCCGCGACTGGACACCGGCTATTGCCAAAGAGACGGGTGTGAAGGCTGCACACCCCAACTCTCGCTTCACTGTGGCCGCCACACTCAACCCCGTGCTCGACCCCGAATGGGACAACCCCGCCGGTGTGGCCATCGACGCCTTCATCTTTGGCGGCCGGCGCAGCACCACGGTGCCGCTGGTGACCGAAGCACGCAACTGGGCCGACGGTGTCTACATGGCCGCCACCATGGGCAGCGAAACCACGGCGGCCATGGCCGGGGGCAACGGCGCCGTGCGCCGCGACCCCTTCGCCATGCTGCCCTTCATCGGCTACAACATGGCCGACTACTTCCAGCACTGGCTCAACCTGGGCGACAAGCTGGTGGCGGCCGGTGGCAAGGCGCCCAAGATCTACTGCGTCAACTGGTTCCGCAAGGGCGCCGACGGCAAGTTTGTGTGGCCCGGTTACGGCGAAAACATGCGCGTGCTGGAATGGATGATTGGCCGCGCAGAAGGCAGCGCCCAGGGCAACGAAAACCTCTTCGGCACCAGCCCGCGCTTTGAAGACTTGCGCTGGGAAGGCTTGAGCTTCACGCACGAGCAGTTCAACAGCGTCATGGCCATCGACAAGGCTGCGTGGCAGCAAGAACTGGTGCTGCACACCGAGCTCTTCAAGCAGCTGGAGCACCATCTGCCGGCTGAATTGCCGGCCACCAAAGCGCGCCTGGAAGCGCGTCTGGCTAACGCTTAAAATCAGCGCATCGACGGCGACGCCGTAGCCACCCTGACCGGCCCATGACCAGCCCCCTGCTCGCCGCCTTCCAGCAGCAGGTGCAGTGGTGCGAGAAGGGCGGTGCGCCGTTTTCTGCGCGCGTGGTGGCCGCCGCGGTGCGCTGGCTGGAGCACAACGACCCCGCGCATGAAGAGCTGCTGGCGCTGACGCCAGACCCGCTGGCCGGTGCGGTGTCGCTGCGTTTGCTGGCGGGCCTGCATCACCTGGCCCTGCGTGGCATCAATCCCTGGGCCGCCCTGTGGCCGCCTGGCCCGGGTGAGCCTGACGACGCCGCGCTGGAGTCCGCGGTGGCCGTCGCCTGGGCCTTTCACGGTGAAGACCTGCGCCGTGGGTTGGCGTCGCCGCCGCAAACCAATGAAGTGCAGCGCAGCGCCGCGCTCTTGCCAGGCTTGCTGCACGTGGCGGCGCACACCGGCTTGCCGCTGGGCTTGCTGGAAATTGGCGCCTCAGCAGGCCTCAACCTGTGGCTGGACCGCTATCGCTACGAGACCCCCGCCTGGCAGTGGGGCGCTGACACTTCAGCGTTGGTGCTAACGCCGCAATGGGTGGGCACGGCACCCACGCTGGCGCCGCTGAAAATCGACTACCGCGCGGCCTGCGACGTGCAGCCCGTGGACCTGAGCCAGCCTGGCGAAGACCTGCGCCTGGCGTCCTACATCTGGGCCGACCAGCCAGAGCGCCTGGCGCGCCTGCGTGCCGCCACCCAAGTCGCTGCCGCCGGCATGGCGGCCAGCGGTGTCAAGGTGCAAGCCGCCGGTGCTGCGCAGTTCTTGCGCCAGCAACTCACGCTGCGCCTGCCTGGCCAAGCCTTGGTGCTGATGCACTCGGTGATGTGGCAGTACATGCCAGCCGCCGAACAGGCCGCCATCAGCGCGCTGATGCAGGCAGCAGGTGCCGCGTCCACCCCCGAAACGCCGCTGGCCTGGCTGCGCTTGGAGCCACCCGTGCCCGACGTGCGCATGGAACTGCGCTGCCAAATCTGGCCCGGCGGTGAAGACCGCTTGCTGGCCCTGTGCCACCCGCATGGCGCACGCATCGAATGGTTGGCTGGGCTGGATGGGTTGTCTGCCGCGCAATGAAACTGCAGCTGCTGTCAGACCTGCACCTCGAAACCGAAACCTTCGACCCCGAACCCGCCGCAGGCGCAGAACTGCTGGTGCTGGCCGGTGACATCGACAGCACATGGGCCGGCTATGAACGCTTCGCTGGCTGGCCGGTGCCGGTGCTGGTGGTGGCCGGCAACCACGAATTTGACGGCCGCGATGTCGACCGCGCCGCCACTGACTTCAGGGGTTTGTGCGAGCGCCTGAACTTCACGCTGCTGGAGCGCCAAGCGATGGTGATCACGGCGGCTAACGGCCAACGTGCGCGGATTCTAGGCAGCACACGCTGGAGCGACTTTGACCTCTTTGGCGCCGCGCAAAGACCGCGCGCCGAACGCGCGGCTGAATACTTCCTGCGCCTGATGGCCAGCACCCGCCATGGCCAGCCCTTTGACGCGGCGGCCGTGCGCGCTGAGAGTTTGCTGTGCCGCCAATGGCTTGAGACGGAGCTGCAACGAGCAGCCCAGGGCCAGTGGGACAAGACCTTGGTCATCACGCACTTCGGCCCCAGCCTGAAAAGCGCCGACCCGCGCTACGGCAAACAGCCCGGCACGGCCAGCTTTTGCAACGCCGACGACGACCTCATCCCGCGCGCCGACCTGTGGCTGCATGGCCATCTGCACTGCCGTCATGACTACCAGATTGACCGCGCCGGCCGCCGCCCGACCCGCGTGGTGTGCAACGCACGCGGCCTGGTGCACAAGGGCGAAGACGTCGGTTTCGACCCGGCGCTGGTGCTGGCGCTCTGACTGCGGTCTGCGCCAGATCAAGGGGCGCGCCGCTGGCGCGGGCCAGACTCGGGCATCACATTGCTGAAAGTGCCGCATGAACATCCTGGTCGCCGTGGACGGCAGCCCATACACCAAGCGCATGCTGGCCTACTTGGCCGCGCATGAAGAATGGCTGGGCCCGCAACACCGCTACACCGTGCTGCATGCGGTGCCGCCAGTGCCGCCGCGCGCGGCGGCGGTGCTCGACAAGACGACGCTGAAAAGTTACTACGACGAATCGGCCGCCAAGATCTTCAAACCTATCCGCAGTTTCTTTGGAATGCAAGGCATGCAAGCGCAATTCCAGGCCAAGACCGGGCCGGCCGCCGAAGTCATCGCCAAAGCTGCAAGCCAGGGTGACTTTGACCTGCTGGTGCTGGGTTCGCACGGCCACGGCACGCTGCGCAACTTGGTGCTGGGTTCAGTGGCCACCAAAGTGTTGGCCGGCTGCGACACCCCTACCTTGTTGATTCGTTAGGGCTGCGCACCAGGCGCATGCACTGCGGCGTTGGCGACACTGAGTCGATAGAATTTTTTGGCCCACTTCATGGTGGGCCAAATCGTTTCAAGCTCGCGTTCCAATCTCGACAGGGAGAACCCATGAACATGCCCAAACGGGTGTCCGTCGCATCGGCCGCAGTGGCCACACTGGCTACTTTTTGCATGACACCGGCCTTGGCCGCCGAAGGCTTCAGGCCCGTCTTTGGCTTTTCAGTCACTGGCGGCGGCGAAACGCTGGCCAGTGTGACCTACACCGACGGCACCACCCAAAAGGTCAAGAGCGGCGGCCTGGTCCACCTCTTTGGCGGCGTGGAATACCAAGGCGCAGGCTATGCCGTGCAGGCCAACGTGGGCTATCACGTGGACGACACTTCGGCGCGCAACGGCTCGGTCAAGTTTGCGCGTGTGCCCGTGGAATTGCTCGGTTTTTGGCAGCTCAGCGACACCTGGCGCTTGGGCGGCGGCTTGCGCAAAGCCAGCAACGCCAAGATCACCAGTTCGGGCGCCGCGTCCAATGTTGGCAGCGCCACCTTTGAGGGCAAGGCAGGCGTGGTGCTGCAAGGCGAATACCGCTTCTGGGGCGAAACCGCCAGCGTGCTGCTGCGCTATGTGGCTGAGGACTACACCATCAACCGCAGCACCATCAGCGGCAACCACGTCGGGCTGGGCGTCGCGTTCCGCTTCTAACGCCTAAGTTCAGCCTAAGTTCAGCCTAAGTTCAGCGGCAATTCAGAGCGGCGGGTTTGAGCTTCAAGCCTGGCGCAGGCCCTGCCAGCAGGTGGTTTGCACCAGCTCCACGATCTCTTCGTCGCTGAAGTTGCCACTGGCTTTTAGAAATGCCGGCACCGGGTCACAAGCGCGCGCGTAGATGGTGTAGAGCACCACCTCGGGCGGCAGCTTGGGGTTGATGTGGCCACGCGCCTGGGCCTGCACGATCCAGCCGCCCAGCACGTCGCTGACGCGCATGATGGCGTCGAGGTAGGGCTTGCTGGCCATCAGCTCGGCGCGCAGGCTCGAGTTTTGCGAAGGCACGGTGGGCATCTCACCCGCCAACTGCACTTGCAGTGCCCAGCGTGTCATGGCTTGCAAACGTTCAAGTTCAGTGGCTTCGCTGCGCGCGGCCTGCTGGTCGACCATGGCCTGCGTGCGCTCCATCAGCCGCACCATGGCTGCGGCGGCCAGGGCTTCTTTGGAGGCGAAGTGTTTGTACAGGCTGGCTTTGGCGATGCCCACGTCGGCAGCCACCTCATCCACCGTCATCAAATCAAAGCCCTTGTCGGCCAGCAGGCGGTTGACGGAAGCCACGATGGCGTCTTCGCGCACACGCAGCACCTGCTCTTTGAATGACGGTCGGGACATGCCCGCATTCTAGTCGCCAGCGTCGCGCCGTGAACTGACCGGTCACAAAATCAACGGCACGGTTTCGTGCCGCGTGGCGCGATGACGTGGGCTGGCTTCAGGCGTTGTGGTCGCGGCGGCGGGTCAGGCGGCTCATCCAGCCTGGCTGGTCCGTGGTGCTGGCAGCGGCCTGCGCTTCATGGCGCAACTCATGCAGGCTCAGGTCCAGGCCAAAAGCGGTGCCCAGGTCAGCCGGGTCCAACTCGGCCACCGGCGGCGGGCTGGCACGCCAGGCGTGAAACCAGCGGTGCGGTGCGGTGCTGTTGCTCATGACGGCTGGCCTCTGAACGGTGGTGTGCGTTGGTAAACAGTGTCACTGTCTATCGGCTTTTGCGCGCACCGAACAAGGCCCGCCTTGTGTGCCAGTTCACGGCACTTCATCGCACTTCATGGCACTTGTGCGCACCTGCCAGTGCCCACGTGCCCATCGTTAGAATCGCGCCCCTTTTGCACCAAGGCCGCGCCGTGACACCAGGCTCAGGATTTGTTGCCATTGACTTTGGCACCTCCAACTCGGCCGTGGCGCTGCCGCAACCCGGGGGCGGTGTGCGCCTGGTGGCGCTGGAGCCCGGCCAGCCCACCATGCCGACGGCGGTCTTCTATCGGGCTGACTCGCCACCGCAACAGCTGGAGGCCAACCGCCTCTACGGCCGCGCCGCACTGGCGGCTTACGTGGAAGGCATCGACGGCCGCTTGATGCGGTCGATGAAGAGCATTCTGGGCTCAAGCCTGCTTGACCAGAGCACCGACATCGGTGGCGGCCGCGCCGTGCGCTACCGCGACGTGGTGGTGGGCTATCTGCGTGAGCTGAAAAGGCGCGCTGAAGCCGAGGCTGGCCACCGTGCAAACCGCGCCGTGCTGGGCCGCCCGGTGTTCTTCGTCGACGACGACCCCGCGCGCGACGCACAAGCCCAGACCGCGCTGGAAGCGGCGGCGCGCCAGGCCGGCTTTACCGATTTGCAATTCCAGTACGAGCCAATTGCCGCCGCGCTGGACTTTGAGAGCGGCGTGAACCAGGAATGCCTGGTATTGGTTGCCGACATTGGCGGCGGCACCTCGGACTTTTCACTCGTGCGCGTGGGCCCGGCGCGGCGCGGGCGCGCGCAGCGCCGCGACGACATCCTGGCCAACCACGGCGTGCACTTGGCGGGCACTGACTTTGACCGGCATGTCGAACTGGCCTGCATCCTGCCGCTGCTGGGTTACGGCACGCTGCGCCCGGCCAAGCCGGGCGAAGCGGCGCGTGAAGTGCCCAGCGGCGTTTACTTTGACTTGGCCACCTGGCACCTCATCAACACCGTCTACTCACCCGCCCGGGTCGCCGAGTTGCGTGGCATGAAGGCTTGGTACACCGAGCCACGCCACCACGCCCGGCTCATGGTCACCGTGCAAGAACGCCTGGGCCACGCACTGGCGGCGGCGGCCGAGCGCGCCAAGATCGACGTGGCGCAGCAAGGCGTGGCGGCGGTGGACCTGGGCATGCTGGAAAGTGGCTTGCACTCGGCGCTGCAAGAAACACAGGCGGCGGCGGCGATTGAAGCCGACTTGGCGCGCATCGTCGACGCCGCCGAGCTAACGGTCAAAATGGCCGGAGTGGATGCCGCCCGCGTGCAGGCGCTCTACTTCACGGGCGGCTCGACGGGCTTGACCGCGCTGGTTGACCGCATTGCCGCGCGCTTCCCGGCCGCGCAGCAGGTGCGTGGCGACCGTTTTGCCAG